>JBILFS010000268.1:0-3743 GCA_044351455.1 Paludibacter sp.
CCATTGCTCTTTCGAATTCTACCGGATCGTAAATACCCAATTTCTCGCGACGAATAATTTCACTCATATCCACATATTCGTTACGCATTCCAAGGTAAGTCTGAAAGAAATCAGCATCAACAATTGAACCTGCAATACCCATTGATACTGAACCAATTGACAAATACGATTTTCCTTTCAACGTTGCCGCTGCGATACCGGCTTTTGCAAAGCGCAACAGTTTCGCCTGAACATCTGCAGGAATTGAAGTATCGGTGCTATCCAATACATCGCGACCGTAAATACCAAAAGCCGGCAACCCTTTTTGGCTATGACCTGCCAATGCAGCAGCCAGATAAACAGCTCCGGGACGTTCGGTTCCGTTGAATCCCCATACAGCTTTAATCGTATGTGGATCAACATCTATCGTTTCGCTACCGTAACACCAACATGGAGTAACCGTAATTGTTACACTTACACCTTCCTTTTTAAATTTTTCTGCACAGGCAGCAGCTTCATCCACACGACCAATCGTTGTATCGGCAATGACACATTCTACCGGCGTACCATCCGTATATTTCAGGTTAGAACTAATAAAATTGGCAAGATTGACAGCCATATTCATTGTTTGCACTTCGAGCGATTCACGAACGCCACCCTGACGACCATCAATCGTTGGGCGTATTCCCACTTTAGGATTATCGCCCTGCAAACGACCCTTTTTTTCTTTGCGGTTACCTACTGTTCCTGCAGGCATTTCACCGCTGATATTTCCAGCTTTCATACAAAATATAATTTAAGTTTTTGAATTAATAATTAATGCGAAATAATAATATTTTCTTCCTGATCAAACAAAGGTCCGGAAGGTTTGGATCCCTTGAAGGCATAATAGAGCACATAAATATAAGCTATTAACGGAACAATCATTGCCCAGGCCAGACTGCCGGTATAATCTGAAATCAATCCCATGATGGGTGTCCAGATAGCACCACCGATGATGGCCATAATAATCATCGAACCTCCGATTTTGGTGTTTGGACCCAATCCTTTTACCCCTGAAGCAAAGATAGTAGGGAACATCAGAGACATAAAGAAACTGGACACAACCAATGCATAACTACCCAGCGTATCAGGAAGTGTTATTGAAACGACAACAAGTAAGATATTGATGATGCTGTATACTCCCATCAGTCGGTTCGGGTCAGTTTTTCTCATCAGAGCAGTTGAAATAAAACGTCCAACTCCAAAAGCTAACAATGAAACAAAAAGATAATATCCTGCTTCTTTTTCAGGTTTATGCAGAAAATCCATTACATATGGAATGAGATAACTCCAGGTACCAACCTGAGCACCAACATAAAAGAACTGAGCAACTACCCCTTTGACAAAATGAGGATATTGAAACAATTTTGAGAAATGGCCATGACTGCTTTTCTTATTCGGGTCCATTTTATCATGTGTACCTGTTTCAGTTTCAGCAGGAAATTTAATCTTCCAGATTAAGACAGCCCAAACCAGAATTACAAGTCCGATAACCATATAAGGAGGAATTACACGCATAATTTCCTCATTCAGATATTGTTGATACTGACCGCTTGCTTTCAGGGCTTCCACCTGTGCATCTGTATGTTCAACACCTGAAAAAATGAAAATATTTCCGATTAAAACACCACTCATTGCCCCTAACGGATTAAATGCCTGAGAAAAATTCAGTCTTTGGGCTGAAGTAGCAGGATCGCCTAATACTGCAATGAATGAATTTGCACCTGTTTCAAGGAATGCAAGTCCACTCGCGATAATAAACAATGCCATCAAAAAAAACATATATGAAGTATTCATGGCAGCAGGATAGAACATAAAACTACCTGCAGCAAACAGTAATAATCCAATGATGATACCGGTTTTATAATTAAAACGGTCCATGATGTAAGCTGCAGGCAATGCCAGCAGAAAGTAACCCATATAGAATGCAGATTGCACCAGTCCTGCCTCAAGTCGGTTCAACTGAAAAGACTTCATGAATTGAGGAATCAGAATATCATTCAGATTATTGGGCACTGCCCAAAGATAAAACAATGCTGTTACCAGAACAAAAGGTAACAGATTTTCCTTACTAACAATTTTGTGTGTAGCCATATTTATAAATTAAGATGATTTTATACTGAATTTCTGTTAATTAACAATGTAGGCAGATATGCTCTTACCGGTACTTTTGCAACAATGAATTGCGCAGCCATTTCTCCCATCAACCCAAAATCGATACTCATGGAGGTAATCCCGTTTCTGATAACATCCAGCATTGGACTATCATTATAGGCAATTACTCCAACCTCAACACCGGGAGTATAACCCTTCAGGTCGGCATCTTTAATGATCTGCACCAAATCTTCCGGTTGAATACAAAGAAAAACATCCCCATGCTGAACCCCTTCCCACTCACTCTTTTTTTTATAAACCGAGTAATCCATCCCCGCATACTCACAAAATCTGACAAAAGCACCTATTGAACTAACCGGATGCGATATAGATTCAGGAAAAACAAGAATGAAGCGCTTATATTTTTTTATTTGCTGCTGATATGAAAGAATACACTGATAAAAAGACTCATCAAAATCCTGACAGATGTAGGAATAATTCAATTTATCGAATGCTCCGAAATCGAGCAGCAGGAGTTTTTGTTCCGGAATTTTCCTCAGAACATCTGAAAATTTATCATTGGAAAAGTTCATGACCACATAATGATTGTAACGTCCGATACTTTCTCTGATGATGGTTTCAAATAAATTTCTGTTGTATTGATGAAAAAGCAAGTCAACCTGATAATTAGCAGGGAGATTACCCACCAGTCTGTTGTATAAGTTTTGCTTAAACGGAGAATAGGTATCCAACAACAATAAAACGCGGTTCACCTCACTCTTTACAAAATAACCCTTCATCGGATTAGAGTCAATCAATCCTCTGTTTTTCAGTTCTTTGTATGCTTTAAAAACCGTATCTCTGGACACGGCATACGTATCACTGGCCTCATTGATTGAAGGCAAATTATCATCGGTCACAAGTTCGCCCTGCAATATCTTCTGACTGATATTGTCGGCGAGTATCATGAATTTTGACTTTGAATGAGTGTACTTCATCTTGATGTGCTGAACTGTTATGTTCTGTGCTGAACTGTGCTGCAAAAATACGCAGGAAATTTGATGTATCTATCATCAAAAAAAATGTTTTACAACATAATCTTCAGCAATTATTTTTTTTCAAGGAAAAAGTCTGACGAAAATTCAGGAAAGTTACCACTAGTGCAATGCAAACGATAGTTCCGAAAACTGCGAGACTATTCTCATCTGTCAGATAAGTTATCAGTGAAAATAAAAGGGTACCAACAAGTACGAACAAAAAGATGCACAGATTCATATAGGCCAGCACAACGCCCAAATTATGACCAGCATCAGATTTTTGAATAAAAGTCAGATTAGGAATCTGATAAAAACCGCCACCCATGGCTGTCAGGAATATCAAAACAGCAAAAAACAAAAAACCGGGGTTCATAAAAATGATGCAAAGCATTGTGAATATCATCATAAGTAAACCAAAGACCTTCAATACCAGTTCATTTACTTTTTTAAGCAGCAAACCTGAAAGCCAGGTACCGATACCGATACCAATTGCAGTTAAAGCCATTACCAAACCCGCATTGGTATTACTTAAATGCAAATGACCGGTTGTATGAATGATGATATTCATTTGCAACATGGCACCAATCAACC
>JBILFS010000269.1:0-3739 GCA_044351455.1 Paludibacter sp.
ATGCACCTTTGAAGATAAAAATGGCAATAACAGGCAATGGAAATGCGTCAAAAGAACAGGTAGCTGACATGTTGCGACGTTTTCTAAACATCCCCGTTGAGAGTATGTTACCTCAAATGGACGCAACTGACGGTTTGGCTGCGGCTTACTGCCATTTTCTTCAGTTGGGAAAACCAAGTTCGGAAAAAGCATTCAATGGCTGGAAGGATTATATTTCAAAAAATCCGGGAAAAGTAAAATAATACTATTTTTTGGGTTGTTCTTTCATTAATTCAACCGGTTTAAGAATTTCATCATTACTAACTTTCGGATCCCAGCTTTCTTCTACTTCCCAATTGGCTTTAAGTGTTAATTTCTTACTGAAATAAACTACTTCTTCAGGTTGAATTTTTTCACGCAAGATCCCGGAATCCCACAGATCATTCATGTTTCTATCCACAAATAACTTAATAAAATAGTCACCGGGCTTCAGAAATTCAAAACGTAAATCTTTTCCTTTCACCCTTTTCTGAACTATCAGATTCTCTTTTGAATCAATTACCTGAATTACAAACAAAGTATCCGGATTTTGAATATTCAGTTTTATAACAGAATAATCTTCCAGTGCCTTTACAGCAAATTTTTGAGTATACTTCACATTGACCATTCCATATATATCTGAAATGGCTGCAGAATCAATTCTAAATTCGTAATTACTTCCCGGTTTTATATTATACTTTATCCTCCAGGATGTACGAACAGAATCAAGAGACAGAAGTTCAAACTTTTGAGCTTGCATTAATGTATCAATCTTCTGATATAAACCTATTTTTGAAACATCCACGGAATCAGCTGGTTGTGACAGATAGAATATTAAATCAGCATTTGGATCAATCTGACTTTGAATATTTGATTTAATTTCAGGCAATATTGATTTTGCTTCTTCTTCAATTTTATTTTTATTTTTATCAGACTGTTTGTTTACAGGCTTAAAAATAAGCTTTACCGTATCAGTAGCTGCAATTAAATTAAAAAGCGAATCGGTTTTCTGATATCTGACTTCTAAATTCAATGTATCTGTTAATATCGATTTTTCATCCTTAATCCAGGCAATTATAGTATCGTTTTTTGCATTATAACGATATAAAATCCGGGGTTCCAAAGTCGAATCAATAAATCTGAATGCGGGTTTCTGCACATTTGGTCTGTTAAAAAACAATTGAAATTTATGCTTATCTGTTCTTTCCGATTTGACAAGATATTGTCTTTTTCTGGCATCTTTAAAGAATCGTAACCGAAGATTATCAGGACTATACTTAAAAATTTTTCGTACAACAACGGAATCACCCAAAATTGTATCTTTTCTGATGGTATCTGCTTTTTCAGTTAAACTAATTTCAGGAATTATAACACTATCCAGGAATGCAACCTGTTCGGTCTGCTGATAGCGATAGTCCTTGTTGATATCATTTAAAGCATAAACTCTGTATGCGCCCTGTTTTACGTTTTCAATGGTAAAACGTCCTTCCTTATCAGTCTTGGTAATTCTTCTAAAGGTTGATTTAAATATTCCATCCACACTATCAACAGGATGGATGCCTACAATAACATTAGGCACGGGATCAGCATTGAATGCATCAGTAAGCTTCCCCTGAATTTTCAATGTATCAATTTCATTACCAGTAGAAAATGAAAATATATATGAAGGATAAGGATTTCGTTCATTAAGATCGACAATCGCATTATTGAAAACGATGCTGTAAGAAGTTTCGTCGACTAATTCATCCTGCAAACTCAGACTCAAAACTTTTCCATTTCCTTTAACAACCGGCTGAATCAACTGAGGTGGTGAAACAATAACATTTTCATTTGCTTTTTCCACATTGATATTTTCATCAAAATATATCAGCACTTCTTTCTTTTTATAATTAACAGATCCGTTCAAAGGAACTGTTTTTATAATAACCGGTGGGATTGAATCTTTTGGTCCACCTGTTGGCCCTGCAGCCCTGTTAGCACAGGCTGTAAGCAGTAGTATCAGTGTTATATTCAGAATTAATTTAAAAACTTTCATTAATCGCTTATGTTTATTTCCGAAGTGTTTTATTACTTCATTGCTGTTTATCGGGTAGTACTCCCGGAACTTCAATAATTTTCTTCAATACCTGATGACCGATTCGGCATCTCAGACATTTTCTTTCCCTGCAATAAAATTGCGTTAACTGAATGAGAGATTGCGTGTCGAAAGCATTCTTAAGCTCCACATCAAATTGCATCCAGGCTCTTATCAGCACGTTTTTCTCAGGCTTAATTTCTGACAACCAAACTTCAATTTTTTCAAACACATCACTTCCGGCATTCATTTTTTCTTGTGAATAGACAAACGGAATAACTGCATTTATCAACAAATGATCCACAAAATCCCTGGTAAAAGGATGTAATTGAATCTTTATCAAAGTCTTTATTTCATCATCCCCTTTTTCCCCGACACACAGGAGATTAGTTTTAATTTGCTGTAAATCAGTATTTTCAAAAACAATCCGCTTCAACAATGAGTAATTCAACATCACAACAACCAATTGAACCAATCTGTTCGCCGGAAAATTTTGTGGTCTGGTTCGAAGTTCTCTCCATCTTTCCTGGCCCATCTCTATCAATCCATATTTTTTTCTCAGAAATAAAAACTCCCGAATTACCTCTTCATTGAAATCATCCGCTTTATTTCTTAAAAACCCGGCAACCCCGGCGAATAATGCTAATAAAACAAGTGGTTGATTTTGATGCTTTCTGATAATTTTAAGAGGCAGATTTTTAGACAATGCAAGGAAAGCGTCTGCATTAAGATGCGTCCCGAACGACCTGACAATCAAACGATAGAACAATTCATCAGAATCAAGAAAACCTTCCTCCTGATTATAAACATCCCTGCACTTTTTATCCAGTCTTTCTAATATGAGCGCTTGTTTCCAATCATTCCAGAAAATTGAATCAATTCCTGATAAATTTTGCTTACATCTCATTAATGAATCTCCATCGGATAAAAAAGACTCTATCTTTGATTGAGCTTCCCCCGTAAAGTTCAACAAGATTTGTGGAATTCGCACTCCTCCGGAAGTAAAAACATCGCAGTTATTCACAAATACCACATGTAGTACAACATTATCATAAGCCGGATTCAGATGATGATTATGTTTGTACCAATCAGAAGATTCAACATGAATTTCCACATTTCCTGCCCAGATAGTACCGGCAATTTTTACTTTTGCATTGAAAAAATCCGGACCGGCATCCCGGTTCCAGCGACCAGCATCGATAACTTCAACGGCTTCTCCATCACAGGTCTTCAGAGAAAACTGTTTAAACAAACGATGCTGCCAAACATGATGTAAGACAGATTCATTCATAAATATTTCAGGTTAATATAATTAAATCAATCCGGATGAATAACCGCTGGTTTGCCAAAATTCCAACGCTTTGGGTAATGTCTCCAACAGATTATTGCGGGATTTAAGAGAATCATGAAACACGACGATTGAGCCATTTGAAAGTCTTCTTCGCAGGATTTTCATAATTCCATCAGGATTTTGCTTTGGGTGGTAATCATAAGTGATAACATCCCACATCACTATCCTGTATTTTTTTCTCAGTTGCTCCAACTGACTCTTTTTAATACTTCCGTATGGCGGCCTGAAAACATCAGAACTGATATGATTTTCGGCTTTCGAAACATTGTTGATATAATCAATATTGGAATACCTCC
>JBILFS010000270.1:0-3724 GCA_044351455.1 Paludibacter sp.
TGGTGGTGATATCAGCAGAAAAAGAAAACTGCTGGAAAAACAGAAAAAGGGTAAGAAGAAAATGAAGCAGATTGGTTCTGTTGAAGTGCCTCAGAAAGCCTTTATGGCCGTTTTGAAATTGGATTAGCATCGGAGTATTAAATATTGAAATATGGAAAATATCAATAAAACAAATCAGTCTTTGAAGTTTCTTGAATTCAAGAACAAAGCAAAGAACTTATTAAACCCGGGGATTATTCTCATTGTAGTCGCTGCCATTACTTTGCTCATCGCAAACTCACCCTGGGGCCATCTTTATCAGGCTTTCTGGAATGTGGAAATCCATTTGGGAACTGAGTATTTCAATCTTTTCAATCACCATGGTCATTCCTTTACTGCCCTGCAATTTGTGAATGATGCCATCATGGCCATTTTCTTTTTTATGGTGGGTGTTGAAATAAAAAGAGAGATTCTGATTGGGGAATTATCTTCCGTCAGACAGGCTATGCTCCCGATTATTGCTGCCATGGGAGGGATTATTTTTCCAATCCTGATTTTTTATGTGACAGGCTCAATTCAGAATTTTAGCGCAGAAGAATTCAGGGGTATTGCAATACCGATGGCAACCGACATTGCTTTTTCGCTGGGCGTACTGACCATGTTAGGCAAAAGGGTACCGTTGAGTCTGAAGATTTTCCTGCTGGCCCTGGCCATTGTCGACGATATCGGAGGTATTATCACAATTGCGGCGTTTTACAGTGAGTTTACACTGATATCATTATTATACATCGGCATTGCGGTTGTTCTGTTTGGTGTGCTGATGATAGGCAACAGGATGGAGATTCATTCAAAGCCTTTTTATATGACAATCGGCGCAATCATCTGGTATATGTTTTTGCAAGCCGGCATTCACCCGACCATTGCCGGGGTGTTGGTAGCGTTTACGGTGCCATCGCGACCACACATCAACCTGAAAGAATTTATTGATTCGATGCAGGATAATCTGAAAAAACTGAAAGAGAAACATCAACAGGGAAGTGATACCATTGTTTTAACAAACGAACAAATGCACATCCTGGCAGAAATTGAAAATAAGTCGGATAAAGTGGTGAGTCCTTTGCAGGATTTTGAAGATAATCTCCACAACTGGGTCAGTTACTTCATCATGCCGCTGTTTGCCTTTGCCAATGCAGGGGTTGTTTTCAGTGGAGAAGAAATTAATATTTTTGAGGGTGTATCTCTCAGTATCTTTTTAAGTTTGTTCTTAGGAAAAGCAATCGGGATATATCTCTTCACCTGGGGGAGTGTAAAACTGAATATATCATCGCTACCGAAAGGGATGAATTTTAAAAACCTGGCCGGGGTTTCCATGTTGGGAGGTATCGGATTCACAGTGGCATTATTCCTGGCGAGTCTTTCCTATCCTGCAGGAAGTGAACTGTTGAATCAGGCCAAAATGGGTATTCTGTTTGGTTCATTTGTGTCGGGCTTAGCCGGATATTTTTTGCTAAAAAAAGTGTTGGATAAAACAATTTAACTACATTTGTGTTAATATAATTATTTAAAACTAAAAACAGGTTAAATGTCTCAGTTCAGTGCATACATCTCACAAGTGATTGGTCCGGTTGTGGACGTTAGTTTTGAAGTTCCGAAAAACATGAACTTCAGTTTGCCTGCCATCCACGAAGCTTTAAAAGTTCAACGCAAAGATGGTCGCGAATTAATCATTGAAATTCAACAACATATTGGTGAAAAAACGGTTAGATGCGTAGCCATGGATTCAACGGATGGACTCAGAAGGGGTTTGCCTGTACAGGTTACGGGAAGTGCCATATCGATGCCTACCGGCAATCAGGTAAAAGGACGTTTGTTGAATGTTATTGGTGATTCTATTGATGGGATGAAACAGCCTGATAAGTCGGATACATCTCCCATACACCGTGAACCACCCAGATTTGAAGATCTGTCGATTTCCGAAGCTGTTTTATCCACAGGGATTAAAGTAATTGATTTGCTGGAACCTTATCTGAAGGGAGGAAAAATCGGCCTTTTCGGAGGCGCAGGTGTGGGTAAGACCGTTTTGATTATGGAACTTATCAATAATATTGCCAAGGGACATAACGGATTTTCGGTATTTGCCGGTGTGGGCGAAAGAACCCGAGAAGGAAACGACCTGTTGAGGGAAATGATAGAATCAGGTGTTATCCGTTATGGCGAAGCATTTCAGAAAAGCATGGAAGAAGGCGACTGGGATTTGTCGAAAGTTGATTATGCTGAGTTGGAGAAATCGCAGGCGACTTTGGTTTTCGGTCAGATGAATGAACCTCCGGGAGCAAGATCTTCGGTTGCGTTATCGGGATTAACCATTGCCGAATCGTTCAGAGACACTGGTGAAGGAGGAAAAGACATTCTCTTCTTTATTGACAATATTTTCAGGTTTACGCAGGCAGGTTCGGAAGTTTCGGCCTTGTTGGGCAGGATGCCATCTGCAGTAGGTTACCAGCCTACCTTAGCCACTGAGATGGGTAAGATGCAGGAAAGAATCACGTCTACAAAATATGGTTCGATTACTTCGGTACAGGCAGTGTATGTGCCTGCGGATGACCTCACCGACCCGGCTCCGGCAACTACATTTTCGCATTTGGATGCCACAACGGTTTTGAGCAGAAAAATTGCTGAACTTGGAATTTTCCCGGCCGTGGATCCACTGGAATCAACATCCCGGATTTTAAGTCCGCATATCATTGGTCAGGATCATTATGATACTGCCCAGCGTGTAAAACAAATTTTGCAGCGCAACAAGGAACTTCAGGATATTATTTCTATCCTCGGGATGGAAGAACTTTCGGAAGAAGATAAACTGACTGTGCAGCGCGCCAGGAAAGTGCAGCGATTCTTATCTCAGCCCTTACACATGGCAGCCCAGTTTAATGGTATTCCCGGTGTGATGGTGCCTATCAACGAAACCATCCGCGGATTTAAGATGATACTCGATGGCTTGCTGGATGAGTTACCGGAAGTGGCGTTTCTCAACGTGGGAACCATTGACGAGGCAATCACCAAAGGTCATGAGCTGATGAAAGCAGCCAGAAAAGAAAAGAAATAATCTTTTATTGAAACAATGAAACTTGAGATTGTAACACCTGATCAGTTTGTTTTTTCCGGAGATGTTAATTTGGTAAATCTTCCGGGCAAAAACGGGTCATTTTCGATTAAAAAAGACCATGCGCCTTTGATTGCTTCCCTGAAGGCAGGTGTTTTGTCGTATGTGCAGGAACTGAATCATTATGAATTCGTTACCGGTGAGGGTGTGATGGAGGTAAAAGACAATAAAATCACCGTATGTGTTGAAAATGCGGTAAAAAAAGTTCAAACATTATGAAACGGATTTTCCAGCGATTTCTCATTTTGTATTCCCTGATCATCATCATTGCCACCTGGGGTGCAGCCTGGATTGAAACCGGTGTTTTACACATGAAAAGTCTGGGCATTTTTCCGCTGTTTCCTTCGTTTTTCTGGGTTTGGGGAATGCTGACTATCTGGTTGATATACAGGATTCATCAGAAGGATGTGAAAAAGGCATTGAATTATTATATGCTGCTGAAAACAATCAAGAATGTTCTTTCGGGAATAATTGCTTTGGTTATCTTCACAACCGTTACCGAAATGCGGGAATATCAGCTGATGGCCTTTGCCATGTTTTATATCATTAACCTGATAACGGAATCAACGTATATTTTCAGTC
>JBILFS010000272.1:0-3723 GCA_044351455.1 Paludibacter sp.
TTTTCATTTTTTTGATAAATTCTTTAAAGAAATTATATATCTTTGCGCTGATATTATAACCTGAAATAGCTAAAAAAGTTTATCAACATGCCCGAAATCTGTAGATTTTATGGAGTGATTGTTTATCGGGATTATGACATATCACCGGAATATTTTTTTCACCACGCTCAAAAATTAACTTAAAATCTCCAGCAACTCCGCCATCATCATCGCTGTGGCTCCCCAGATTATTACCCCATTGATTTCGTAATAGGGAGCATTGGTAACTTTCAGACTATTATGTGCCTGAAAATCCTTTCGCCCGATGATATCCTTTTGATAAAAATCTTCCAGATTGAACTCTATGATTTCCTGTACTTCCCGATCATCCTTTTGATAAACAGGAGGTTGATGTGCATAAGCAACATACGCCCTGACCAGAAAATTACTGGGTGCCACATATAAATCAGACAAAGAGCCCAAAATTTCCAGATAATCATCCGGCACACCAATCTCTTCTCTGACTTCTCTGATTGCTGTTACCCGAAGATCCGCATCAGATTCCTCATACCTTCCTCCCGGAAAAGCAATTTGTCCGGAATGAATACCCACATATTCACTTCTACGGATAAAAACAATTTTCAAACGTTCGTTCTCATGGAATAAAATGACAAGAACGGCACTCAGTTTGGGGTTGAAATCCTTGTCTCTGACAGCCATTAATTCATCAGCCCTGTGTTCAGGCGCCATTTTCAGATGAGATTTGATACCTGGACGGGATTGAGCAAGCTTTTGTTTTAATAATTCGATATTCATGTGTGAGATGATATATTTTCTATTAGAAACGTAATGACTGGGTGAAATGATTGTATGTATGAAATTTAAAAAAATACGGATATATGTTTTAGTTCTACAAATATACATTCCCTACGGGAAAAGGAAATATGGAATTATTAGACCATTAGGAAAAATAAATATGTCAAAATGTGGTTAATAGCACGTTAGAGATAATTTTAAATGTTTAAATGCGGTTCTTTAGCCCGTTAGGGCTTAACTCACTGACAAATCACACAACCTTCACATTTCGATAATTCACCACGCATTCTTTTCTCAACCAGCATTTTCATCCTGTCGGCCAACGCCGGGATGCGAATGTTGTCGAGCACATCGGCAGTGAACGCAAACATGAGTAACAAGCGGGCTTCTTCAAAAGGAATCCCTCTGGAGCGCATGTAAAACAAGGCTTTATCATCAAGCTGACCAATCGTAGCACCATGCGAACATTTTACATCATCGGCATAAATTTCGAGTTGTGGTCTGGTTCGCATTTTTGCTGTTTTATTCAGCAGAATATTGCGGTTGGTTTGGAATGCTGCTGTTTTCTGAGCATCTTTGGCCACATACAATTTGCCGGTAAAAGCACACTTCGAAAGATCATCCAACACATATTTAAACAACTCACTGGAATGACAATTCGGTTTATTATGGAGGACAGCAGTAAAATTATCAACCTGTTGTTTTTTATCCCCGATAACCATCCCACAAAGTTCAGTTTCGCAATGTTCGCCGTTTAAAGCAATTTCAATGCTGTTGCGTGTAACACCGTTGTGGAGTGTCAGCACATTGGCAAGAACATTGGAAGAAGCTTGCTGATCAATCAGCAGAGTCGTAAGATTAGTCGTTTTGATATGCGTATTTTCGAGTTTATAATGCTCATAACTTGCATTTTCGCCCACAAAAACCTCAATCACCCTGTTCGACAGGAAATTCACATCATCGGTAGTATGATCGCAAACCAGTAACTGAGCTTTGGCACCTTTACCAATGATGATGAGGTTATGTGCATTGGCCATAAAATCCACATCGGAACGCATGATATTTACCAACTGAACGGGTCGGTCCAAATGCACATTATCAGGCACGTACATAAAAAACCCATCCTGTGCAAATGCTCCGTTGAATGCCACCAGTCCATCCTTTTTCAGTGTGGAAAGTTTACCAAAATATTCCGCAACAAGTTCCGGGTATTTTAAAGCAGCATCTTTCAGTCCGGAAATAATTACCCCTTCCGGCAATTCGTTGTGTTGATTATCGTTCACAGGATAAAATCCATCATTCACCACAAAATAAAGGTAGGAATGAATCCCCGGCACATCACATTTGAAAACCTCATAAGGATCCACAGGTATGGTTAACCGATTGATATTCAGTCCATAATCCCGAGACAGCACATCCTTAAGATCCGTATATTTATAATTTTCAAGACTTGTATCAGGAAAACCAAGTGACTCGAACAAGTCGAACGACTCATCTCTGATGGCATTGAGTACCGGTGCAGCATGAGCCTTGATTTGTTCGTTATATTGTTTATATAAATTGATATATTGTTGTTCCATTAGATCTTTTTTTCAAAATCATTTACCGTCAACTTCCTGTTTAATCCAGTCGTATCCCTTTTCCTCCAGCTCAAATGCGAGTTCTTTGGTTCCGGATTTTACAATTCTTCCGTTATAAAGTACATGTACAAAATCGGGGATGATATAATCGAGCAAACGTTGATAATGTGTGATCACGATGGTTGCATTGTCCTTCGATTTGAGTTTATTCACACCATTAGCCACAATTCTGAGTGCGTCAATATCCAGACCAGAATCTGTTTCATCGAGGATAGCCAGTTTTGGATCGAGCATGGCCATCTGATAGATTTCATTCTTTTTCTTTTCGCCCCCTGAGAAGCCCTCATTCACCGATCTGTTCGACAGTTTGTTGTCCATTTCAACCAGTTCCTTTTTCTCTCTCATCAGTTTAAGAAAATCAGTGGCTGATAAAGGCGGGAGTTCCCGGTATTTCCGCTGTTCGTTGATAGCAGTACGCATGAAGTTAACCATGCTCACTCCCGGAATTTCCACAGGATACTGAAAACTCAGGAAGATACCCTCATTGGCTCGTTCTTCCGGAGCCAGTTCCAGCAAATCCTTATCATTGAAATTAATTTCACCATGGGTAACCTCGAAAACAGGGTTTCCGGTAATTACAGATGAAAGTGTAGATTTTCCTGAGCCATTGGGTCCCATGATGGCATGTACCTCTCCGGCTTTTACATTCAGACTAAGTCCTCTTAATATTTCCTTGCCATTGATGCTGGCATGCAGGTTTTTGATTTCTAACATTGTTTGTTTATTGTTACGCCCCAAAAGGGCTAAATTACATCTGATTAAAATTTGTTTTTTGTTGTAGTATCAGCCTACAGAGCCTTCGAGGGTTATCTGGAGGAGTTTCTGCGCTTCAACGGCGAATTCCATCGGCAGTTTATCCACCACTTCTTTGGCATATCCGTTTACGATTAGTCCAACAGCATCCTCCGTTGAGATACCACGTTGATTGCAATAAAAAATCTGATCTTCGGAAATTTTTGAAGTAGTAGCTTCATGTTCCACGATGGCCGATTCGTTATTCACATCCATGTAGGGAAAAGTATGTGCACCACACTGATCGCCCAGCAACAAGCTATCACATTGCGAAAAATTACGGGCATTTTCGGCATTGGCGCCAACCCTTACCAAACCGCGGTAGCTATTCTGACTAACACCAGCAGAGATACCTTTGGATAAGATGTGGGAACTTGTATTTTTTCCGATATGAATCATTTTAGTACCTGTATCAGCCTGTTGATGGTGATTGGTAACCGCAACAGAATAGAATTCCGCAGATGAATTATCACCCAGTAAAATACAGGAAGGATAT
>JBILFS010000273.1:0-3710 GCA_044351455.1 Paludibacter sp.
CATGGGAGTTGTATTTGGTTTGGGGTCGCTGTTCCAAAAAGGATAAAGAGTGCCTCCAATGGAGATACCACGATTGGAATTGCGGATGAGATTATTTTCGATGGTAGCTCCCTTGATCGCGTTTTTTGAACCCTGTCCGGCCCGAATATAGCTTCCTAAGTAAATCCCATTGATTGGCGGTGTTTCCCGTGTAGCCGGATCAGGTGCAGGCAGAACACTGCGCACCGAATTGTTCTTAATATCCATACCATAACAAGTGTAGGCAAATGCATTTTCCCCTGTGGCTTCAACCAATTGCATATCATAATGATAGCCTATCCCACCAGTGCTACGATTTCTTGCCACACCTATAGCCACATTATTTACCATTCTGTTGAAGTAAGAGGATGCAAATCTTGACTTGCTTGTACCACCACTCAACACGTAATAATTTGTAATGTGATATCCCTGTGTATCTTCTGAATAATTGTCTGCAAAAACTGTTTCATAGGAATTCTGATAAAACAAAAGCGGCTTCGACCCGGTTTTCATGGTGTTTTTATAAGCTATGTTATTCAGCGCCGGTACTGTAATAACAAATTTGCTGGTATTGTTTGGAATTACATCCCAGGGTTTATCTATTCCAACTAAACTGGTTGTACTATTCAAAGAGATAACTTTCCTGAACTGCCCCAACCCTCTGCCATCGGTAATCGTAATATACCAACCCTGCGGATATTTGTTATATTCCAGACTCCAGTTGTTTTGCTGGGCAATAGCCGGTAGATTCAGATATGAATCAGTGACATGACCATAAAGCACACCATTGGCATCTTTTCGTGGGTTGACAGTAACAGATGTACTGGTACCTGCGGTGATTGTTCCATACATTTTGGTAATACCGTCACGGGGTTCAAACAGAATTTGTTCATTCCAGTTGTCTACACTGGAACTATTTTCAACATGATTATTAGCGATATAACTGTGGCTGGTAATTTCATACCCACGATCAATACTTTTGTCGTTTATTGGAGTTTTAAAACGAATACTGTTTCTTTCCATCAATGTGTACATATTGGCTGAAAGTGTGAATCCACCCTCATTATATGCCTCAAAATTACAATCACTGATCTCGGAATATTTGCTGGTCATGCCGGAGGTATTTACATTCCAGCCTTTCGCTTCAATTCCATTCATCAGCACATATTGATTGGCATAAATACCTATAGTTCGTCCCCTGCCTTCCCTTTCAGTAGTCGGGTAGTCGAAAATTACATCTTTGATAAAGAATTTCTCAGCAGTCCGGTTAACGGTAAATACAACCCAGGTTAGACCTGAGCCATTAGCATTACCAAAATTGACAAAATGATCGGGAAATACCTGGTATGGGTTCTTCATTTCAATCCCGATTTTTAGATTAGCAACTCCGGTTCTACCATTTGTAATTCCATCACCTTTAGTGGTTATGAAGTTGGTGGGATTATTGTTGGAAAAACTCAGAACGGAATTCTCCCTGCTTTCTCCCTGTAGTACCACGCCTGCGGGAAGTTGGATGGAGGTTGATTTGTAGGTTCCTATTGGAAAAAACACGACACCGCCACCTGCAGACTTCACAGCATCAATAGCCGATTGTATAGCAGTCGTTTCGTTGGCAATTCCATCGCCCTTAGCTCCATAATCCTTTACGTTGTATTGGCGGGTCCAGTTAAAGTCCTTAGCCCAGGCAACACCCAGTTCCAGCGGATCATCACTCTTCTCAACAACTGTTAATCGTTGATCACTTTCAAGTTCTTTCCACACTGAACCTCCGTTATTACTTACAAGCACATCGTAGGTCGCTTTCGGAACAGAAGCCGAAACAGTAAAATCTACAGCATAAGGATTAACATCCAATACGGTGGCATTGAATTCGCTGGCGCCGTTTTTCAGTTTGACGAGCGTATTGCGAGCTGCGCCAAACTCCTTGCCATCTAAGTTTTTACCTACCACTTTCACTTTCAGCCCTTCCGCCACCAGATCAATGGATAACCACTGTGGGCGTGCAGTATTCAGTTGAAGCGCATTGCTCCATCCTGTTGCGTTTTTTACCCAAAGGTTAAATACACCTGCCTGTAGATTCTCTTTTAATATTGCGGTCACGTAATGTCCCTCGGGATCGGAACTTACCACTTCGAGTTTTGTACTGTTTGCCGTAGGCTGACTTACTGTAGTTGCATCAACAGCCACCTCAATGCCGGTTTGAGTGAGACCTTCACCATAAACGGTTACTAATTCTCCGGGTTTTACTGCTTCACTTAACCTGAAAATAATGGGTGACTGTGCTGAAATACTCAGCATAAACAGAGAGAGAATTGGTAAAAGAAGTGCTTTTGCTGGTAAAAAAAGAGTTCTCATTTAATGAAATTTAAAGGAAAGTATTTTTGTTTTCTCTCCTTAAACAAATATAAAATTAAAAAGTATGAGTCATAATTTATAATAAATGATTTATTAATCTTCTAAATTATTGACGCGATACAGATCCTATCTACATATGGCAGCTTTTAGTAATTAAACCATATGCTTTGCTATTTTTCAATGTTCAGTATGCTAATTATTAAATGCTTAACCGCTTCAACTTCTTCTGTTTTGCTGGTTGCAATATAAAGGGTCAGTGCTGCCAGTGCTTCGTTGCTGATAATTGGGATTCCACCGGCTCTAAATAATGCATTGTTTTTCTCCATAAATAACAGGAAACATGCTGCAGCAATGCGTTTATTTCCATCAATAAACGAATGGTTTTTTGTTATTAAACACAATAGATTTGCCCCTTTTTCCATCGGAAGCAACCTGTTCCATTTTGGAACAGGTTGACTTTTCTTCTAATTCACCTGATTTGTATATGTTACCAATGTGCTTGACTATTGCTGGTCGATTGACTCCAAATATATTTGCAATTGTATTTGCATCAAGCCAAACTGTATCGTTTTCTAACTTTACAGTCACTTCTGCTCCGTTTGACGATTTGTATATTTCTACTTTGTTTTCCATATGTAATGATTTGGTTTCTTTTACCCTGCAAATATAAACATTATTGTCACAATTTTTACTCAATCAAAAACGAATTAATGTGTGGTTTGAAATTATTGATAGCTCTTGAAGAAATATGCAAAAGATAATCAGGATATAGCTCGTACATGGTGAGGAAGGTAGCAACGATACTGCCGTTACATATCTTGTTCCGGTTAGTAGTTATGGCAGGTCAGTTATTTGACGGATCAGTTTAACCTCAATAAACAGGACTGTTGGTTTGTTGAGCACCAACAGTTGTGAATGTAATCAACAGAATTACTGTGGCATACATGATAGTGACTAATCGATCCGAATATAAAAAAGTTTGCCTGTTTGGAATTTAACAGAAATGCTTTTAACAGAAATTGTGACAATTTCATTTGCAAATAAAAAATAAAGTTAACGGAGTTTCAATTCAGGAATTACATTCGAGAAACTCAGTTTAATTACATAGGCAAGCTCTTCAGCAGGTTTATCGGGTAAAATAACATGAAGTCCGTTTTGATCCTGCTGATATTTTAATTTTTTATAGCTCCCTTTTTTTGTACCAAGTAATGATACCTCTGAAAGAGTTTGAGTTAAAAATAAGTTATCTGCCAGAGATGATATCGAGACCATTTTTGTATCAGCAGGCCAACCAAGTACAATGGCATACAAATTCTTATTGTCTTTGCTCCTGGTAA
>JBILFS010000274.1:0-3702 GCA_044351455.1 Paludibacter sp.
GCAAATCTTGAAATGTCCACCACTTCTGGTTCTGGTTTTACTTCTGATCCAATCACATTAACACAAGTGACGGGTGCTGTGGCTGCAACGCCTGTTTACGCAAGACTGAAAAGCGGTTTGGCTGTTGGCTCTTATGCCGATGCTTCAACAAAAGTAACCGCTTCATCAACTGGATTTACAAGTAAAGAAATTGCATTTTCCGGATCAGTTTCTCCTCAAACCGTTTCTATAGGTAAAAGCATAAGTGAATTAGTGCTTGAGGGCTCTGGTTCAGTAAATATTGGCGATGGCGGTGAGTTAACCATTGATCAGAATACTTCATCCTTTACAATGAATGCTTCTCCACTTGGTAAAATTACCTTACCCGATAATACCACACTAACAAGCTCTTCCATTACGCTTCAAAGTAATGCAGGTGGTACGGCTACTTTTGTAGATTTGAATAATACTTCGCCACAAACTGTAACCGGTACTGTTCAGCAATATCTAACTGCTGAGCGTAACTGGTACACATCGAGTCCTATTACTACTGGCACAGCCGCAGGTTTAAATCGTGGCACATCAGTGCAGACTTATTCCGAAAGTGCAAAAGGATGGACAACTTTACTTGGAACCGATGAATTGGTGAATGGAAAAGGTTATGTATCGGTTGCCACAACAGGTACAGGCACTCTCACTCCCGGAACTGTAAGTTTCAATGGAACCCTCAATTCAGGAACTGTTACCGTTCCTGTTACACGCACCGAATCGGGAATCAGCAGAGGTTACAATCTTGTAGCCAATCCTTATCCTTCATATCTGGACTGGAGTTTGGTAACAGCCGATGGAGCTAATGCCAATATCGGAACAACCATGTGGTTCCGCACCAAAACAGCCGGTGGTTTATACACATTCTCAACTTATAACAGTGACGGAAATGTGGCAGTGGGCAATAGTGCAACTACCACCATTTCGAAGTTTATACCACCGATGCAGGCATTTTGGATACGTGTAAACGCAAATATTGGAATAACAACTTACAGTACTAGCATCACTTTTAAAAACACGATGCGTGCACATAAAGATGTGAGTGGTAATACATTCAAAGCACCAAAACTGAATACGCAACAATTGTTACGTTTGCAAATATCGAACGGAACTTACTCTGACGAAGCTGTTGTCTATTTTAATGCCAATGCTTCGAATGCGTTTGACAAATACGATTCGCAGAAAATGTTTGAAAATACAAGCGCATTAAAACCTGAAATTTACACTCAAATTGGCAATGAGCAATTAGTTATCAATGGACTAAATGCTATACAGTACGATGTGGAAATTCCGCTGGGATATATTGTTAAAGAAGCAGGCGTTTATAGTATCACAAGACCTGAAATGACTAATTTTGAATCTGGAACGCATATTATTCTGAAAGATAAGTTGAATGGGAATACCGAAACTGAACTGAGCGATGGTATCGTTTATAACTTTAATTCAGATATTACCGCAGCCACTACCGACCGTTTCAGTTTGATTTTCCGTGCACCGGGTACAACTACGGGAGTAAACAATGCAGAAAGTCTGAATGCACAGGTATTTGTAAATGCTGTTAATCAGATTACAATTATTGCAGCAGAAAAAAGCAACTTTGCTATTTACAATGCAATGGGACAGTTAATTGAAAACGGTATTTTGAACACGAAACACGAAACACGAAATAACAAACTCGCCGCAGGAGTGTACGTGGTAAAAGTAAATAATCAATCAACAAGAGTAATTGTAAAATAGATAATTATGAAAACATACACAGCACCAATTATCGAACATATTGTTCTCGATAACGAAATATCACTGGCGTTGGAATCAACTCCGCCAGAAGGTCCTTCAGAATCAAATAATGTCATCAGACCAGAGTTCATTTTCAATAATCCTTTGAAAACAAACATGACTTAAAACATCCTGTTGTAGTTTTTTAGGGTTTATAACATTAGAAATTAATAACAAACATTTTATTCAACTGAATAGGTGTTTGTTATTAATGTTTTAAAAACACTAGTGGAAACACATAGAATATCCGTTTTTTGTGCATTGAAACAAAAGCACCTAATAAATGATACTTTTTTGATGGGTATTATGATTGTTTTTTGCTTTACTTTGTATCAGAAACTTAGAAATCTATCAAATCAACAATTTAAAACTGAAAGTTTAAATTTAAAAGAAAAAATATATATGAAACGAGCATAAATACGAGTATTCACCAAAGACAGTGAAAATTTGACATGCGAGTTCCATGTGACAATAAAAAAATAAAAAATAAACAGATGAAAAAAACTTTAGTTGCTGCACTATTATTTGTAGCGTTCAATTTAGTTGCAGCAGTGCAACCTACTGTAAAATACAGTGCAAACAGTGCAGAGTACAGCATCCAATGGGATGCGAAATTTGCACAGATTAATAATCTTACCCCTGAAATTGAAATCAATGACAAGTGGGTGTCTGTAAGTGAATTTAAAAGCATTAGATGGGAGAAAAAAGAAGGAACCCGATTGAGCGAAGTGAATAATTACACCGGGATAGTGGAATATCTTTACCTAATCTGCGAGAATCATCCTTTAATTTCTAATTTTACCATCCAATTTGAACTGATGGAAGGTCGCCCCTATTTGGTAATGAATTCTTCACTTAAAGCAAGTGCACAATTCAAGTTGGGTGGCATCAGGTTGTTTAACTCGGCCAAAGAAAATATTATTTTGCCCGGCAATACAAAAGAATGGATGATTTTTACTGAAAGTGTCGCTGCTCCACACACCGGAGCTTTAATGTATCCATATCAATTGGGTACAAAAAAAGCAAATGGAGGTTCTTATTCCAAAGCGCATACAGGTGTATGGTTGAGTATGTTGGTGAACGACAGCAAAAACTGCGCGTTCTCTTTTGCCAGTATTGCCAGTGAATTGTGGCCCAATAACTTCAAATGGGAATTACCTGTGAAAGATGATTTTAATAAACTGAAACTTTCGGCGCGAAGTGGTGCCATTTATGAAAAAGAAAAAATTTATGTTCCCGCAGGAAAAACGATTACTACAGATGCATTTTTGGTCGGTTTTTGGGAAAACCAACGCCCTACACAAATTTTACTGGAAACAGGCAAAATTATGGGCGAAAATGTGCGCAAAGGTAAACCTATGCGTAGCCCCGAAGCGGGTTGGAGCTCATGGCATACTTACGATCGGGCTATTACCGAAAAATCCTTCCTAATGTCAGCCGATTTTATCAATAAAAACCTGAAAGAATATGGTTGGGAGCAGATTCAGATTGACGGAGGATGGTGGACTGAACCGGGACTTTATAACATTGATGATGTTGATTTTCCAAATGGCATTCGCTACTTGTCGGATTATGTAAATAACCTGGGGATGGATTTTGGTCTTCACGTAAGTCCTTTACGCACCAACCCCAAAGATGCAGTCGTGTCAAAAAATCCGGATTGGATTTTGAAACCGGCGATAATCAAGAAAGTTGCAAAAGGTGACGAAGAAATGGAAACTACTATTGGAACTGTTTATGTGGATGGAAGTCACCCTGCTGTACCCGGATTTTCAGCAGGACGTTATCAACAAATGGTGGAAGGTTACCGACCTTCGTTTATGAAATGGGATCATACTTACGGTGGATTGGAAGAAGGACAACGTTTTGATTCGACTATGACTTTTATGCAAGCGCACA
>JBILFS010000275.1:0-3696 GCA_044351455.1 Paludibacter sp.
CAAATGTATCAGGCAATTCGGCTTTAATATCAGCTACAATCTGCCCCATATTTACCATGGTGGTTGTTAATAGTGCCGACAATGCAACTACTGCTCCCGGATGCTCTTTTACAGCCTGAATGTAACGTTCGGCAGGCACATCAACGCCTAAATCGACAACTGACCAGCCTGAACCTTCCACCATCATAGCAACGAGGTTTTTACCAATATCGTGCAAGTCACCTTTTACAGTTCCAATAATAAATGTTCCCTTGGTTTTGATTTCGCCCGAAGTAAAAAATGGTTTCAACACCAACATAGCAGCTCCCATAGCGCGCGCTGACATCAACATTTGTGGAACAAAAATTTTGTTTTCGGTAAATTTCTTACCAACCCTGTCCATAGCCGGAATCAGTGCTTTTTCGAGAATATCCTGCGGACTAACACCTGCTTCCAGTGCAGAATCGGTTAGTTCGGATGCGCCATCCTGTCCTTTGAGTTGTGGGGGAAACGGAGATTTTTGATCAGCCTTGCCTAATTCAACTACTTCCAGTAGTTTTTCTAACAGTTCGTTCATGATACAATAAAGTAAATAGGGTTAATGAAAATTTATTTTGAATGATGCAAAAATAATGCATCATTTTCTATTGGCTTTCAACAATTTTCACTATTTTTGATGCTATATTAACATCTTTGAGCAAAAACAGACAAAAAACACATTTTTTTCATAAGATAAACATCTCATTGAGAACATCATGCCGGCAAAAAAAACACAGGAATCATTCACGCAGGATGCTGCCATACAAGTAGGAATTTTTCAGGACAACCTGGAAAGTATCAACTGGCATTATCATGGATATTACGAAATCAGTTTTATAACCGAAGGAACAGGGAAACGCTTTGTGGCTGATTCGTTGGATGAATTTCAACCCGGAGACCTGGTTTTTTTGGGCCCGAACATCCCACACACCTGGGTTGTTGACAAGGAGCAATATACAACGGGCAAACGAAAACTGGAGATGGTTTATGTACAGTTTTATGACGCTGCTTTAGGACAGGAGATGCTTGCCCTGAACGAATTCAGCAATGCAGAAAAAGCCCTTTCCATAGCCACGAGAGGATTGCGCATCGAAGGCAACACACTCAACGAAGCCAGCAATCTGATGCTTCAGATGCCTTACGCCAACAAATTTGAACGTTATATCCTGTTTCTGGAGTTATTAAATGTTATTGGAAAAAGCGACGAAATTACCCCCCTGGCCAGCAAAGAATACATCAACAAAAAATTTCAGACCGACAACAAACGCATTCAAACCATTTACGAATATCTGATGGAAAACTATCGCGGGGATATTGACCTTCAGAAACTTGCCTCTTTAGTCAGTTTAGCGCCCGGTTCTCTGTGCCGTTTTTTTAAAATGCAGGTTGGTAAAACCATTTTTGAATACCTGAACATCATTAAAGTAGAGTTTGCCTGCAAACTGCTGATGAATAAAGAACTGAGTGTTGCCGACGTTGCCTTCGACAGCGGATTTAACAACCTGAGTCATTTCAACAAGCAGTTCAGGGAGATAACCGGGATTACGCCATTGAAATACAGGCAGCGGTGATCGCATAAAACCTCTGCAATTCTTTGGATTCAATTAATTTAGATCAGCAGTAAATTTTTGTTAAAACTCCGATTTTCCATACGCACTTTCCGTTTTTCCTTTAGATTTTGATCCATTGGCATTCAATGAATAACTTACACCTAATTCGGCAATGGTACCGGTTCTGTAATAATATGTTTTCTGATAGAAAATCTCATTCGCATCTTTATCAAAAGCACGTGTATCAAGTCCTTCGACATTCGAATTCAGAATATCGAGTACCTTGAGCGAAAAGTTCCAGTTTTTCAGTTTCACAGGTGTGTAGTTCAACGCTGCATTGGCTAAATACATCATGAAATTATTGCCCTGAGCGGTAACAGTTGCCGATTTAATATCGAAATCAGCTGTGAGTCTTAGTTCTTTGGTAATATTGTAGTTAGCATTACCTTTCAGACTCCAGTTTACGCTGTTGTTATTTTCTTTATATCCGAAAACTTCACCTTCAACATGAAAATGATACACCGAACCTCCGATGAAAATTTTGGTTTTCTTGCCTGCATCAAGATTGGCATTCAGTTCCACACCTGTTGATGCGGTATTTCCGGAATTAGTAATGCTTCGTATCAACACCATTTCCTTGTCGTAAACTGTATTTACCCTGAATAACGCATTATCAACGCCACGATAAAACCCTGTAAGTCCGATTTTTTGTTTGCCCAACCAGGTTTCGTAACTTAGCTCCACATTCGAAATGTATTGTGGTTTAATGTCAGGATCGCCCACTACATATACTTCGAGGTGACGGCGATAGAGGAAAGGCGCCATATCTTTTACGGCCGGGCGACTAATCCTGCGATTGGCAGCAAAGTTCAATTTGTTTTTATCGTTCAACTCATAGCTCAGGTGCAGGGTCGGAAACCAATCCGGTTGCTGCACTTTGTAGGTCGATTCTGTTGGACGATCAAAAATGGAGAAATAATTCGGGTTATCGATATCCATGGTTTGGTCGGTGTATTCAAAACGCATTCCTGCTAAATATTTCAGTTTACCCCAATTGCCGGCATAATCGACATATGCTGCATACAGCACTCTTGTCAAGTCAATCCCATTTTCGAGCGACAAATAAGGCTTCATTTGATTACTCACAAAATCGAGGGTATCGTAACTGAACGAACCTGCAATATTGATGAGTTGAGGCTGGAAACCAATGCTCAATTTATGTTTATTTTCAAATTCCTTACTGTAGTCAACAGAAAACCGGAATGCATCTAATGGGGTTTTATCCTGCTGGTTGAAATGCAATGTACGGGCTCCAACACTGTTTGCTAAACGATTAAAACTAAAATTTTCATTATCCAATTCACGCGAGAGATTGGAATGTTCGTACAAAAACGACAAGTTAATTTCGGAAGCAGCATTAAATTTATGCTTCAAATCCACGTTGGCAGTATGAAAAATGCCATACCGATTATCGGTATTCGGATTGTAAACCCAGGATTCATTGGTTTTATTGCTTTTATCTTTATCAGCAGTAAAAATATTATACACATAAAAGGCTGAACGACCTTCGGTGCGATTGCCATAGAAATACGAAGCCGAAATTAAGGTGTTCTTCGATATTTTGTAATCCATTCCGGCATTGGCCGACAAGTTTTCGTACCATTCAGGACGTTCACCATTTTCGGCTATCATGTGTTTATATTTGCCTGTTGATTTATCTAAAATCCGCGCATCACCCGTACGGTCGCCGTTTACGTTTTTCATGCTGTAGTTAACACCACCATAGAGCGAGAGGTTATTTTTACCATACATCACGTTCACACCCCCGGTGTATCGGTTATCAGTGAGCAGGTAATTGCTGTACACATCACGGGTATTACCCCACGGAGCACCTCCCAAGGTACCATTCATCGCAACCGACAATCCGCCGTTACCAATAGTTTTGGTTGTAATATTGATAATACCGCCTTTCCCCTGTGCATCATATTTAGCTGAAGGAACAGCAATAACGTCGATATTTTCGATGGCATCACTTGCAATTTGTCCCAATAGCATGGAAGGATCCATTTGTGTTGGTTTACCATTGAGATACACCATAAAATCCGTTGTGCCACGTACTGAAACTTCG
>JBILFS010000276.1:0-3690 GCA_044351455.1 Paludibacter sp.
TTCTGTAAAAGCAAGACTGGATGTTGGGGCATATTCAACTGTCAATAGTGACTTTAACCTCACATTGCATGGAGAACAATCAAAAACACTCAATGTCTCAAAAAGAACTGAGAATGATACTTATGAAAAGGGCAGGGCTGCGAACGGAATTTTTTCATTTACGCCGAATGCTGATGTGCTAAATTTTAATTTAAGTTTCATTAAAGCAAATTCTGCCTCAAAGGGTTATCTGAATTATCTGGAATATAATGCTAAAAGGTCTCTTGTTATGTCGGGATCGGTGATGAAAGTACAGAATCCTGATTATCTTGGATCACAATCTTTTAATGAATACAGATTAACCAGTTCAAACAGTAATTTGCAGATATGGGATATTACAGACAATGTGAATGTTAAACGATGTAATGCAACTAATTCCGGAGGTGTTTATACGTTCTATGGTACTAACAGTGAACAAAAATATTACATTGCACTCGATCCTGTTGCCGTATCTGCATTTCCAAAACCTGAAATCGTAGGACTTGTAAAAAATCAAAATCTGCATGCCTTGCCGCAAACGGATATGATTATCATTTCTCATCCTGATTTTGTACAATCAGCCGAACGTTTAGCCAAAGCTCATAACGATAAAGGTGAGATCACTGTTAAAGTGGTAACAACTGAACAGGTATATAATGAATTTTCTTCAGGTGCACCCGATGCAACATCTTATCGTTATTTGATGAAAATGTTGTGGAACAGGGCAATTGCCATGAATGATCATAGTAAAAAACCAAAATACCTGTTACTCTTTGGACGTGGTTCATTTGACAACAGAAAAGTGATATTTTCCTCAAGTGAAAGTTTTGTGCTGACTTATCAGGCTGAAAATTCATTGGTAGAGACTTTGTCTTATGTAACTGACGACTATTTCTCTTTCCTGGAAGATCATGAAGGTAGTCAGGTGCCATCTCATTCCATGGACCTGGGAATTGGCCGTATTCCGGTTACAACTTCTCAGGAAGGTTCGGATGTGGTTAGTAAGATTGTTAATTATATGGAAAATCCCAGCAAAGGTATCTGGAAAAATCAGATTTGTTTCTTAGCCGACGATGGTGATAATGCTTTGCATATGAAACAGGCGGATAGTATTGCTAATATATTGAGCAGATCGAATTCGGCATATCAGCTCACTAAAATTTATCTTGATGCCTATCAGCAGGAGGTGAATGCAAGTGGTGAGTTTTATCCTGTTGCAAGAAATCAATTTCATAATATGCTTAGAAAAGGCATGTTGTTGCTTGATTTTGTCGGGCATGCCGGTTCTACAGGTTGGACCAACGAACAACTGCTTACAACTGCTGATGTAAAAGGACTTACCAATAAAAATTTACCATTATGGGTTGGTGCAACCTGTGATTTTCTACAATATGATATCCCTACGATATCTGCAGGTGAGTATGTGCTTTTGAATCCTGTTGGCGGCGGCATTGGGATTATCTCAGCTGCAAGACCTGTTTATGCATCGCAGAATATGAATATTAATAAATTGCTTCTCGAAAATTTCTTCAGGAAAGAAAACGGTAAAAATATGAGAGTAGGTGATGTAATGATGCGAGCCAAAAATAATCTGGGTACGGAAATCAATAAACTGTCCTATGTTTACATGGGTGACCCCGCGTTAAAACTAAATTATCCGGACGAATATCAGACAGTTGTAACTAAAATTAATAATACACCCGTCAGTGGGCAGGATACGCTCAGAGCATTGTCAACCACAACTGTTGAAGGTAGAATAACTGATAGTCAATCTAATCCTGTCAATGATTTCAATGGATTGATTTCAATTAATGTGTATGATAAAATACAGAGAATTACCACTTTGAATAATGATAAAAATGGTGGATTTACTTATAACGACCGTCCAAATTTATTATATTCGGGTGTTGCTGAAGTAAAAGAAGGTAAATTTAATATAAACTTCATGCTCCCTAAAGATATCAGATACAATTATGGTAGCGGGAGAATTAACTTATATGCCAATTGTAATGATACGGGAAAAGAAGCAATAGGGAAAATGGAGGAATTTCTTATCGGAGGTACAAACTCGAAATTTGTTTATGAAAATGAAGGTCCGGTTATTAAACTATCTCTTAATACTACTGATTTTGTAAGTGGTGAGAAAGTTAATGAAACTCCCGTACTAATTGCTGAAATACAGGATATCAATGGTATAAATCAGGTAGGTAGTGGTATCGGGCATGATATTGTTTTAATAGTGGATGAAGATCCGGGAAAAACTTATGTGCTAAATGAGTATTATGAATCTGCTATCAACGATTTTTCCAAAGGTACGGTTCGATTTAAAATCCCAACTCTTAAATCAGGCAAACATACCCTCTCAGTAAGAGCGTGGGACTTGCTGAATAACTCAGGTAACAATACGATTGAATTCGAAGTAGTTAAAGGTTTGGAGCCCGTAATCTTCAGGATTGGAAATTACCCTAATCCGGTGAAAGAATTTACCAAATTTACTATCGAACACGACCGCCCCGAAACAGTTGTAAGTGCCACAGTTGATGTCTTTGATGTATCGGGCAGAAGAGTATGGACTTTTACACAATCAACACTTGACGAAATAAGTTGGTATCTGAGTGATACTGCCGGAAATACACTTAAATCAGGAGTTTACCTTTACCGTATTAGTTTAACTGATAAATACAGTGAGGTGTTCTCTAAAATTAATAAAATGATGATAATTGAATAAATATCTGTGAGTTAAAAAAAATTATTGAAATAGAAATATAAATATAAAAAATGAAAAGAAATTCAGCATTAATCCTGACATTTTTATTGGTAAGTGTGCAAGCGTTTTCTCAAACTGAAGAAGAATCAAATCCTATTGTTGCAGCAGTGCCTTCTTTAACCATATCCCCGGATGCCCGTGGAGCTGGTATGGGTGATGTGGGTGCAGCTACTAATGCAGATGTAAGTTCTCAGTTTTGGAATCCTGCTAAATATGTTTTTGCAGAAAGTAATGCAGGACTGTCATTCTCTTTTACGCCCTGGTTAAGACAATTGGTTGATGATATCAATTTAACTTATTTAACCGGCTATTATAAATTTGATGATAGAAGAGCAATCAGTGGTTCTTTGCGTTATTTTTCTCTGGGAGAGATAACCATGAGGGATGCTCAGGGAAATGATCAGGGGTCGGCATTCCCTAATGAATATGCTTTGGATGCTGCTTACTCTCAAAAGTTATCTGAAAATTTTTCTGCGTCTGCAGCCCTGCGTTTAATTTATTCTGACCTGAATAATGGACGGAATTTGTCCGGTGGTTCTGATATTTATCCCGGTGTTGCTGTTGCAGCTGATATGGCGTTTTATTACAAAACTCCAATCCAACTGTACACAGGTGATGCAAATTTTGCAGTGGGTCTTAATTTATCCAATATTGGTTCCAAAATTTCTTATGATGAGTTTGCAACCAGCAGCTTTATTCCTGCAAATATCAGACTTGGTGCTTCATTCGAATATCCGATTGATGAGTATCAGAAATTCTCGGTAAGTGGTGATTTAAATAAGTTGATGGTACCAACAACTGATTATTCTAAAACTGCATCCAATATTAATTATTATAATGATATGTCGTCATTGCAGGGTATCATTTCTTCATTTTACGATGCTCCCGGTGGTTACAAGGAAGAA
>JBILFS010000017.1:0-13071 GCA_044351455.1 Paludibacter sp.
AGCATTTGAATTGAAAGGACTTATAAATATTTTACTGAATTCAGAAGAATTTGCGCTTAGGTTTTCGAGACAGCCTGCGCCTTGTTTATGTTCTGTATTGTTGAGAGTTGCTGTCGAAATCCAGCCGTTTACAGCATCGCAATCGTCGAAGTATGCAGAAACAGTATTTGAAAGGACTGTTATTACACAAGTCGATATTTTACTACCATCCTGTGTTTTGGCAATAATGGAGGCAGTTCCTTCAGCAATAGCTGTAATCAGGCCTGTTGAACTTACAGTAGCAACGGCCTCATTGCTACTTAAAAAAAAAAGGGTTTGTTAGTTTCATTAACCGGATATTCCGTGGCGTTTAACTGAAGCGTATTTCCAATATTCATTGTTGATGCAGCAGGCGTTAATACAATTCCGGGAGTTAGAGATTGTGTATGACTGGTTGGGTGTTCAGATGTTAATGGAATAATTCCTTTAATCATTTTGGCACCATCGCCCGTAAGTCGCAGGTAAAAATCAGAAGAACATGCAACTCCGTCGGCATCCAAGGTTAAAAACCATTGATTATTAGGAATCATTGAAGTGTTTTCGGCCGCTTTTGCAATGGCTGTACCTTCATCAAATTCGTCGAACATAGCAACATATACATTGGGAATTCCTTTGCTTTTTACATTGTAGAACTGCCTCCACATAAAATTTCCATGCATTCGTGGCTTATCATTCCTTTTATTCTCATAACCAGCTTTCCAGTTTGCCCAGGTAAATCCCGGAAAAACAACAGGTAAATAGTCGATATTATTTTCAGTACAGAACTTGAAGTCGTCTTGCATTGTTCCATTGGCATAACTATTAGCACCTGACTCATCACCAAAACTACCAACCGACCATGGGCTAATCATATTTGCAAGTTTAAATGCTGGCAGTAAAGTTGTATTTGTACGCCAAGATTTTATACCACCAATAATTACATAGCAACCAGCTACATTTTTAAACCAATTGACTAATGTTTTATACGAATTGACATCACCCGGCCTGTCCTTACTTCCAAAACCCCAGATACAAACAACAGGTTTTAATACGCCATTTACCATTTCTTTGGCATAAGCAGGAGAAGCTAAAAGATTTAACGCAGAGGCACTTGTGATTGTGTTGGTCCAGTCTTTCCGTAGAATATCGATGAACGAAGTATCCATTGCCATATCCGAAAGATCGTACATCATATAAAACTTGCGGCCATATATTTCGCACGCATTTCTGATTTTTAAAGCCATACCGTCTTTATGTGCTTTTTTGGTTGAGCCCGGAGTTACGCCACTACTAAATCGTTGAAGTGCCACCACATCAATTCCATATTGTTGCATCCACTCCACATGTTTATTCACAACTTGATCGTCGTACGAAGAAAATAATTTTGCAGGCTGTCCGTTGTTTAAATTACCTAAACCTGTTTGATAGGTATTGGTATATTCCCGAACATCAGGATATAAATCGAAGTGCAGATTTCCAAATCCTGGCCTAGGTCCAATAGTACCACCCCCCCAATGCACCCAACTGTTTAATGGAGAACCATCGTCTTTACAATTAAACCAACCTTGATAGCCAACAATAAGTTTGCCTTTTATATCGCCACCGTAAATAAAATGGGTAGCTGTAAAAAAAAGAAATACAAGTGAAATTATGATTTGCTTCATGCTGAAAAATTGGATTAGAATTTTAGTTATGAAGCAAAGATAAGAGAGTCAGATTAAAAATTGATTAATATTACATTAATCAATCGTTGAATATCATAATAAATTAGCCACAATTCACGAAGAACCTTAAGTTATTGGTTATTTTACAACTAATTTTTGAGTTACTTTGGTTTCATTAGAACTTAAAGAAACCAGGTATAAACCGCTATTCAAAATCCTATTCAAAGGTAAATAATGATAAGTTGCACCATCCAAATAATCAGAATAAACTACTTGACCATTCAAATTCATAATTTTTATTGTAGAAACTCCAGCATTTTTTACTTTGATAGTAAGCACACTTCCGTTAGATAAAGGGTTTGGATAAATCTGAAAACTTTTTTCATCGTTATTAATTTCACGAATTGCAGTGGGTGAAGTTTGGTTTGTAATACCCGAAATTTCGATAGCGTCAACTTTGGTTGTCATTTCACCCGTTTTGGAGTGATAGATTCGGAACCAATTGATTGCTTCAAAATTTGGTGTTCCTCCGGATGTGCTGGCTGAACTGATTTTTAATTGAATGTAATTCCAACCGTTTACTAATCCGGTAAGTGTCCAGTTGTATTCAGCAACATCATTCTTACCGCCGCTACCTAACTCAACCTGATTGGCAGTGGCAAACTTTGTAACATCAGAAACATAATACCAGAATTTCAACGCTGCATTTGCAGCCGGGATGTTTGGATTAAACGGCTCGAAAACTTTTGAAAATTCGGGTGTGCCGCTTCCAACATACTGAAGACTTCCTGTACCTTCTTTTATATCTGTAGTATTTAGCGTTGTGGTAGCATTCCATCCTGTGGTTGCATCACAAGCATCTAAATAATTGATATAGGTTGCGGTAACTGATGCCGCATTGGTGGGTGATTTCAACGAAGTTGAAGGATTATAAATATCCGCAATAACAGGAGTGCCTGAATTGATTATCCATCTATTAAAAACCTGACCTGCAGGAGCTGTATCCGCAGTTATCCGAACTTCGGTACCTGCTGTAAAAAGGCCGCTCCCGGTGCCATTATTAACCATTAATGCATGTGGTCCGGCATTTCCGTAGGTTGCTGTAATCACTGAATTGTTTGAGTTAGCAACTGTAGTGTTTGCATCATAGATACTGGCAATAATGGGTGTGCCTGAATTTACAACCCATTTGTCGAATGCTAAACCTCCCTGCGGTGCATTGGCTTTTATAGCTACAGGAACACCGGACAGGTAAGTTCCACTGCCGGTCCCGCCATTTACAGTTAGCGAGTACGACTGTTGCCAGCTGGCTTCGAGCTTGTATCCTGTGCCGGATGAAATGGTATAAAGCGGTGTTTGGGCATTTACCCTGGTGCTATTACTCCAAACATCAATGACAGTACCATCACCTCTCCTGATTTGAATATTATCGATATAAATGATGTATTTTCCTGTTTTTTTCAGGATAATGCTGAATTTATTTATCGTGCCCGGAGCTTCATTTCCCAAACCAATTACGCGATGTTCCCATACTCCGGCACCTCCCCTTGTAGCCGGGCCACCGGATTGCACTCTCCCAAACTGATCAACTCCTCTTTTGGAAGTAAAATACTTGTTTGCATTATATAACGGGCTGATATAAAAACCATCAGCCTGATTTCCGGTCTCTGTTTTAATATCAAAGTGAAGATAATCATCGGGAAGCAACTTATATCCGGTACCCGAAATTTGAATATTGGGTTCGGGATTAGTTGCATTGACTACAACATCGGCAGTAAGTTTTAAGACAACTGCATCCGGTGACGGGTTTACCGGAGCGCTGAGTTTTGGGGCTAAATGTGTTATAGCTACACCGGTGGACTCTCTCCAGGTTTCGAGTTTAGCCAAAAGATTGTTTACAACTTCCGGGTTGCCTGATGCCACATTTGAGCTTTCGGTTATGTCGGTTTGAATGGCAAATAATTCGTTGTAATCAATGTACCTGTTCAATTTCCAGTTATCTGTTCGTATAACATCATGGTCTCTCCAAAGCCAGTAATACGCTCTGTTTCCTGATTGAGCATCAGTTTTCAGTTCATTCAGAAACGAACTGCCATCAATTTGTCCAATAGAAGCGGGAGAAATTCCCGACATTTCCATAAAAGTTGGAAGCACATCTAAATAACCAACCATAGGTTTGAATTTTTTCGGACCCACCAGTCCACCGGCAGGCCAGCGTATTAAGGCCGGAGCATGAACTCCGCCTTCTAAGGTTGAGTGTTTATTTCCTGAAAAAGGCAAAGGGTTACCATCGGGAGTGGCACCATTGTCGGAGAAAAACAGCACTACTGTATTGTTTGCCAGATTGTTATCATCTAAGTATTTCATCAACTCACCTACTTTATCATCTAAACTGATTAGCATGGCCGAATAAAGAATCTGACGTTCGGCGGTAGTTAATGTTCCCGTAATGTCAAAAATGCTGTTATCACCCGTAAGTTGCGCATACATGGTGTTAAATGCAGGAACTTCAACATCGTTATACAGTTTATAATATTCCTTCCAGGTACGAATTGTTCCACCTGCTGCCTGAATAATTGAATTCGGCACCCGTTGTAAATCAACATCTCTTACATGCAAAGGTGAGTGAATAATGTTAAAAGGAAGATAAGCCAAAAATTGACCGCCTTTATTTTGTTCCATGAAATCAATGGTTGATCGGGTCAAAACATCAGTAGCATATTCCAGATTGTTGTTGATTTCCGTTTTGTCATTATACCAATCAGGACTGGTTGGCTTATTTTGCCAAACCTTGGTGTAATAATCTAATCCACCACCATAAAAACCAACAAATTTGTCAAAGCCATAATCGTTGACATGTGGTAATGTGGGATAAAACTCAGGCACATTTCCATTATGCCATTTTCCGAATAATCCGGTTTTGTATCCCTTATTTTTAAAAATACTACCCAGATTGGGAATTGACGTATCAAGTTGCCCATCGGTATTAGGACCCTGGCCTATCCGGAGTGGATTCAGACCGGTTAGCAAGCCTGCACGCGTAGGACTTGAAACCGGACAGGTCATGAAATTCTCAAACTCAACACTCTGATTGAATAATTTATCGATGTTTGGAGTTGGAGTTTTACCACCATGGCAACTCAAATCACCATAGCCTAAATCATCCGCAAGAATTATCAGGTAATTGGGTTTCGTTTGACTGTGTGTTGTGATTGATAGAGACAACATCGTCAACGATGAAATGATTAAGTTTGGTGAAGTTTTCATTGGATTTATTCCTGTAAAATTAAATAACCATCAGGTTGCCGGTAATGTAAGTATCAGCATTATATATTTTAATGAAATAATTGCCGGTAGGGTAGTTACTTAAGTTTACTTCCATTTCCCGTTTAATTATTTTATCCTGAAGTACTAATTTGCCTTCAAAATTATAAATTTCATATCTTGAATCAGATGTAATAATATCACTCAATATCTGAAATACTCCTTTCGCCGGATTCGGATATATTTTGATATCATCATTTTCCTCCGTATTTTTCAAAGCTGTCGGACTTATACCATTAAATAGTTCGGCATAAGGTCTTCCGGGGAAAGTCTCTAATTTCGATATGAGTTTTGTTTTCAGATTATCAGCTACAGTTTTGTTTTCACCAAATACATTCACCTGTTCTGTGGGGTCATTTTTCATGTTATAGAGCTGATCACTTTCATAGTAGTGTATGTAATTTGATGCACCGTAATATCCCAGACTGGAGTTTCGGACATAATACGGATAGGGATTCGTTTCACCCTGAATGAAACTTGGAAACCTGATTCCTGCGTCAATTTTCTTTTGTGTGGCCTCGTCGTATCGAACGGTAATGTATTTCCAGTCTTTGGTTAAGACAGCACGGGCATAACCCATTTCAAAAAACAGGAATTCGTGAACCGGATTTGTTTGAGTTCCCGAAATGACGTTTTTTAAACTTACACCATCCATTTTAGATGGATTTGGCAATGCACCGGCCACATCGAGCAATGTTGGTGTGAAATCAATGTTCTGAACCAATTCTTCGTAACGGGAATTGGCTTTTATCCCCGCAGGCCAATACATCATTAACGGTACCCTTATACCTCCTTCGTACAGGGTGGTTTTTCCGTGATTGTATTCACCATGGTCGGATGTAATGACTATGAGTGTGTTTTCGAGCAATCCTTTGTCCTTTAGCTTTTTAACCACTGCTCCTACTGCATGATCGAACCAACGTAACCAGGCTGCTTTGATGTCCTTGTCGGACATTCCACTTATTTCCTTTAAAACTGAACTTCGATCGGGAAGGTAAGAATAATCGGCATTGATATATCCCGCAGAAGTAAATCTTGGGTTGGCATCCAAACCTCGTACTTGCTTACCGTTGACCACTGTCCAGGGGGCCGGACCGTGTGGCAATGTTTCACTGTAATAAAGGAAGAAGGGTTCATTTCCGGCCTGATCGATAAACTCCAGGGCTGCTTTGTTTTTCCATTCTACATTGTGGACATTCAGAGAATCATTGTTAAGTTCCTTTAAATTAGCAGGATAAATAGCATTTGCATAATCAAATCCATAGGCTTTAATCCGGTTTATCCATAAATTATGATTGTTCATCATGGCTGCATTTACCGTACTGTTTTTAGGATCAGCACCCTGAGTATAGGTCATATATCCATCAGTGGAAATTTTCCCTGTTTCCAGAAACTGATGATCAATGACGTGACTTTTACCCACAAATCCGGTACGGTAACCCGCTTTTTGAAGCAACCGGGGTAAATTGTCGAAAGTTTTTTCCAGTTCGACATTGTTTTCGACCCTCGTAAAGGTACCAGCCGGATGCTGTTTCATAAATTCGGTTCCTTCGCATCGACCCGGATAGCGCCCTGTTAAAATGGAATATCTGCTTGCTGCGGAAACGGTGCTTGATACATACGCATTCGGAAATATCATGCCGTTTCTTGCCAGACTGTCAATGATGGGCGTATACACATTAGCATCTCCGTTAAATCCGAAAGGACGGGATTGAGAAGCCGATTTTGCTGCAATAGGGATAGCACTCTGATCATCGGTAAGTATAAAGATGATATTTGGTCGGGTGCTTTGATGATTTGAAGCAGCTAAGTACACACTCATCAGCGATTGACAGACAATAAGGCTGCCTTTGAAAAATCTGTTTTGTTGATAGTTATTAAACATAAGGTATTTTAATCAGAATATTTAGTAAAATGATTTCTAATAAGAAATTCAATTGATTAACGAAACACCCTGGAAACAAGCAATTCTTTGGTAATTTTTGAATTTCCTTCTTCAATAGTTACAAAATAAATTGAGTCCTTAAGTAATTCCGAAGTGTTAATTTGATATATTGATGGATTATCTGTTTTCTTCTGATATACTATTTGTCCAAACAAATTCACTATGCTGATTTGTACATGATTCATTTTACTGAAGTCCTTTAAATCGATAGTTAATATGTTTTGAGTCAATGGATTTGGATAAATGCTGACTGATTTCCCGTTTGCCTTTATTGTAGAAATTGCAGACAAAGGGGCATCATGAATGGTTGGATGCGTTGTAGTCAGGGGAATAATTCCTTTTATCATTTTAGCACCATCGCCTACCAATCTAAGATAAAAATCAGATGAACAAACAACTCCGTCGGCATCCAGTGTTAAAAACCATTGATTATTTGGAATCATCGATGCATTTTCAGCAGCTTTGGCAATGGCTGTACCCTCGTCATATTCGTCGAACATTGCCACATAGGTAGTTGCAGTCATACCGGCTTCGTTGAATTTTGTTTTGGCACGGTAAAACTGATCCCACATATAATTACCATGCATACGCGGATGTTGATTTTGTTTATTTTCGTATCCTGTTTTCCAGTTTGCCCAACTAAAACCCGGCCACAAAACCGGCATATAATCAATTCCGAGATTTTTACAATGAACCATATCATCTTTTATTTTGGTAGCCCATGAATCAACAGAAGTTGCGCCAAATGAACCAACACTCCAGGGCGAAATCATATTTGCACTTTCAAAAGCACCCTTACAAGTGGTAGAAGTGCGCCAGTCTTTGATGCCGCCCACTATTACATACAAGCCCTGACTTTTAAACCAGTTGATAATGGTAGTCCAGGATGTATTATCTCCGGGTCGGCCTTCGGAACCAACACCCCAGATACAAACAACCGGTTTTAAAACACCATCCACCATTTCTTGGGCATAAGCCGGCGATGCCAAAAGATTTAGTGCAGAAGTACTTGCAATAGTATTTGTCCAGTCGTTCTGAAGCACACTTACAAAGGTAGAACTATTCATACCCGAAATATCGTACATAATATAGAATTTCCGACCGTAATTTTGGCAGGCATTTTTTATTTTTAAAGCAATGCCATCTTTATGTGCCTTATTTGTAGAACCGGGTGTTACCCCATTGCCAAAGCGCTGAAGTGCAGCCACATCAATACCATATTGCTGCATCCACTCCACATGCTTATTCACTACCTGATCGTCGTACGAAGAAAATAATTTTGCAGGTTGTCCATTGCCTAAATTACCTAATCCGGTTTGATAGGTTTTGGTATATTCCCGAACATCAGGGTATAAATCGAATTTGATGTTTCCAAATCCGGGAGCGGGGCCATTGCTGCCACTCCAATGTACCCAACCATTAATTGGAGAACCATCATTTTTACAATTAAACCAACCCTGATAGCCAACGATGAGTTTGCCTGAAATATCACCGGCATGAGTGAATACAGTAGCTAGTATAAATGAAAATAAAATGGAAATTGTGATTTGCTTCATACAATAAAATGAGTAAGAATCTTTACTTTAAAGGCAAAAGTAGTATTGACCGATTAAAGATTGATTAATAATACATTAATCAGTATTTGAATATCAGTAATTTTTAAAATTTTACCAAAATATTATTACAAATACTTTTGCAATTGCGGCGTATTCTTTGTGCTTGAGATTTGAAATAATTGCATTAGCAATGCCATATTCTTAAACGAATCCTGTTTCATCTTTAAACGGACTTTGAACGTTGTTAAAAGTTTCGCCTGGTCCTTCAGGCGGACTGGATTCCAATGCTAAAGATATTGAGTTGTCAAGCTTTATTAATTTGATTGCTGGAGCAATGTATATTATTTTTGTTTCCATGAGTATTATTTGCTATTTACTTTTTTGTGCCGCAGAAAGCGCTGAGTTCTTATCTCTGTGTATGCTCTGTGCTCTCTGCGGTAAATGATTTATTTAATAATTACTTTTGTTGATTGATTGTTAACGCTTACTACATACATGCCTACGGCGAGTATGTTATTTTTTGTTTCTTGTTTCGCATTAATGATGCCACTTTCGATTTGTTGTCCTAGTGAATTGTAAATACTGAAAGTCGATTTTTCGGGAGCAATAATCACAATTTGATTGTCTGCATTTACAAATACCTGCGTGTTTGCTTTGATTGTATTATCAATTCCGGTTGATACTCCAGGTGCACGGAAAAGGAGGCTGAAACGGTCGGTATTGTTTTCAGTTGAATTAAAGGTATATGATGAAACACCATCGGTTAAGTCAGTTTCTAAGCCATTATTTGCATTATCTTTTAAAATCACGCGTACATCCGATGGCAAATTTGAAATCTCATTGGCTTTAATACTAAATGCCGAAGCACTTCCCGGTTCAAAACCCAAGGCTATTTCCTGATTTAAGGGTAAAGTTTTCAATCCATTCATCACTAATTTTTCAGCACCAACACTTGTGAAAATTTGAACTTCTGTATTCGCTTCAGCAAATTTTGGTGAATCGTAACGGTCGTAACTATTTTCTGCATTTGCATCGAAAAACAATAGTGTTTCATCAGTACGTGTTCCATTTGATACTTCCAAACGAATAAGCTGACGGTCTGTGTTTTTTACAGATGGAGCTTTTAACGGATTACCTGATTGGTGCGATTTTGTTAAATCACTGGTTAATATTAAATTACCTGCCTCTTTAGCCCGCACCCAAAACGCTTGCATAGGTGGAATAATACCACCTGAAAGTAATGAATGGCTTGGCACAGCCAGTCCTGTTGTTGCGTTGTATGTTTGGAATGACCATTGTCCGCTGTTGTTAACTGTACCTCCATTGGTACGAACATAAATGCTCGGTTCAATTAATGTAGCCGGAGCAGTTCCCCCTTCGGGTGCAGTAACCGCTTCCGCAAATGCCTGAGTCCATGTTAAGTGCGAAGGATATGGATTGCCTATCAGGTTAAAACCTTTGGATGAAGCTCCCGACCAGGTTAACGGAATGCTTACATTTCCATTATTGATTGTACCGCTAAATGCAATTGTAGAAGCTGCTGTACCGGGTAAGGCGATATAACCTTTCCCTGCTGTAAATATATCTCCTGAAACGAAAGGTTGCGATGTCCAACTCGCTCCTGCTTCATCACGCTGAGCATAAGTAAAGCCAGCAGGAGATACTGCACCTGTAACTGGTGAACTTACATACCAATTTCGCATATCTGCAAGATATTGCTGTACAGTTGTTGTTCCTCCAACAGTTAAACTTCCACTATTAATAAATGTCCCCGTACCATTTGCAGCATTGCTTAAAATTGTAAAGTGATTTGCTACAGCCAGTGTACCCGAAGCAATGGTTAGTTGTTTGCCTGCATTCACCACTAAGTTACGACATGCAAAACCTGCATCATTGAACGTCCCATCAATTCTTGCATTGTAATCTGTAGTTGGTGCTGTATTCCATGCACTACCATTCCATACTCTATAATCGATGGCCCCCATAGTTGGAGTTGAAGTACGGCTTGCCCCATTAAAATCTGCCGGAACTGTAGCTAGTATATTTACTCCGGTAAGTGAAATGGAAGAGGGTACAAAGTTCACAGCAGTATTTCCACTGACATTGGCAAATGTTGGATTTACACTCTTGCTATTTGCATCCTGCCCGGTTACAATTACTGAACCTGAAGAAACGGGAGTTCCACCATAGTTACCTAACATAGCTCCACTTGCACCTGTTGCCTGATAATCATTGGCATCTACAGCAATAGTTCCTGTAGTAGCAGGCATAAGGAGTGCATAATGAGTTCCTGTAGCTCCATTATTGGTACGTGCATTTACAAATATATTATTTTTTATATTACGAGTGGTGCTTGTACCATTGCTGGCCATACATGCTGAGTTAAGCGCCAATGTAGCAGGAGCACCACTTATATAAACCGTATTGTGATAAAAACTGCTCACAGTAGAAGCATTTTCTTCTTCATTCAAACCATAGATTGTGGCTGGATTATCGCCATTCAATTTAATAATATTATTGGTAATTGTATTGGTACCTCTGGCACAATAAACACCAACAATCTTAGCTGCTGTACTGGTAGCATAAACATTCAACGAATGAATTAAATTTGCATTTGCATTAAAAGTACTAGCTCCTGAGTCGTGGTTTATCCCATACAGTTTATCGGTTGTAGTACTACTGCTAATATTAGCAATGGTATTTCCATTCACATTAATAGTACCTGTACCAGCACTGGATATACCATAAGTCCAATATGTTGAAGCGGAATTATTCAGAATACTATTTGCTGTACTTGCATTTCCAACGATATTATTGCTGATAGTAAAATTTCCTGCAGTTCCGGTTTTCCAAATTCCTGCAAAATTTGTTTTCGAACCAGTCTTTAAAAGAATTGAACCAATGCTATTGTTTTCGCAAGTAACATCACCAGTAGCATTATTTTGAATACAATATAAAGTAGAAGTGCCTCCAAGTGCTGCGTTGTCGAAAATAATTGAAGCAGTGGCAGGGTCACTTCCTACAGTGTTATCTCCTATTGTATTCCCGCTAATGGTAGCAGGGCCAGGTCCGTTGACATCAATGAATTTTGTACTATTTGTAGTAGTTCCACCACCTCCATTTGTTATTGAGATATTCTTAAAAACATTATTCTGTATGGTTGTAGCAGTGCCGTTGGAGCTATTTAGATATATGAAGGTCAAGTTATCGGCAAAAGCTCCGGTCTTAGTCAATTTGCCACCTGTACACAGTGCAGCAGTACCACCTATGTAATTTCCGGAAATAGTGTGACCAAAACCACCATAAGTAAATTCTGCAGCATTACCCACTTTTATAAACATTCTGGTTTTATTGGCAGTAGTGGCTAGTGCCGCCGAATTAAAGAAACTATTATTGCTTATTGTATAGTTCGAATGATTGGGTTTGTTTGGATTTTGATTTCCAAACAAATAGATAGCACCCTGGAGAGCACCTGCATTAGCTATTGTAAGATAATTATCAAAAGTATTATTATCAATAATGTTGTAAGTATTCGGAAAATCATCGTTACAGCTTGCGGAAGTAATCATACTACCAACTCCATTAGTATTGTATGAAGAAAATGCATTGTATGAAATGGTATTATTGCTCCCACCAACACTTGAAGTCCCGACACCTGTTGCTAAAGAAAATGTACCAATAGCCAAAATACCATGGACAGCTCCATTTTGAGCATTCGATTTTAATTTACAATATTTAATGGCATTGTTATTGGCACCTGCATTTAGAAAAATGGCTGAAGCAAGGTTGGTACCGGCAGCCGAACAATTGTACTGAATGGTTAAATCAGCAGCACCGGCAGGTACTCCTTCAGTATGCACACGACCATCAATCGTTACATTTTTTGCTCCGTTTAAAGTTAAAAAGGATACAGCTGCTGTGTTCGACGCGTTAATTACTACATTAGAAGCGGTTGGGTATATCTTTACCGAAGCATAATTTGCATTTGATATACCAATAGCATAACTTGCAGTTGCTGCAGTTCCTGAAGCAAATGTTCCACCTAAAGTATTTGTTGCAGGTGCAGTAGCTCCGGTTGTATAACCGCTACCGGCTTTGTCCAGATAATTGCCGGCAACCGCTACTGCTGCGGGTGAAATAACTCCAGATGAAGGCGTAGTTGCAGCTGAAGTTAGAACCAAACCTAAAGCAGCTCCGGAACCATCGCTGGTAGGGGTTACTGTAGTTGTAGGTCCGTATCCGGCTCCACCATTAGTAATATAAAACACTAAGTTATTTGAAGCACTCCTTGTACAAGTTGCAGTTGCCTGGGTTGTAACATTTAGGCCAGATGGGCCACTTGCTCCTTCAATAGTTACACTCGTAGGTGCAACAGTCCAAGCTCCTGCAACATTTGAGCCCGAGGTTGTACTTGCATTGGTAATACTATGAACTTTCCCATTATAGATAGTTACTATAAATGTACCTGTTGCTGTGTTTGTACCACCAGTTAATGTAATTTGAGGGAATTTGTAAGTAGTTGCACCAGATGTAAGGGTAATTGATGAAATTCCTTTAGGAGCAT
>JBILFS010000279.1:0-3672 GCA_044351455.1 Paludibacter sp.
TTCTTTGGTTTTGATCGATAAATTGCTTGCTCAGGGTGCTGAAGTTTGTGCCTATGACCCAATTGCCATGCATGAAGCTGAAAGAATAATCGGTGATAAAATCAAATTCTGTAAAGATATGTATGAGGTTTTAATTGAAGCTGATGCACTGGCAGTGGTAACAGAATGGAGCGAATTCCGTTTACCAAACTTCAAAGTAATGGAAAGGCTGATGAAAGATAAACTGATATTTGACGGAAGAAATGTGCTGGATGTTGAACAAATTGAGGAATTCGGTTTTAAATATTTTTCAATTGGAAAGCAACCCGTAAATATCGGATAGTTCGTAAAATAAATACCGGATATCAATTCCGTTTCCGGTATTTGTTTGTTTTATTACAAATTTAATATTCAGATTATGAATGGAATAGCGCTTGATATTTATAGTTATCTGCAGGTAGGCTTGTTAATTATAACAGCATTGGCAACCTGCTACTTTTTCTTGTTCTCGGTGGCAGGTCTGTTTTACAGGGAAAATAATAAAAGTACTGCGACCAAAAACAGGAAATTTGCTGTACTTATTCCGGGGTACAAGGAAGATGAAGTCATTATTGAAGTAGCAGAGGATGCTTTGAGGCAGCAATATCCGACTGATTGCTTCGATGTTGTCATCATTGCAGATTCATTCAAAAAAGAAACGCTTGAGAAATTAGCGGCTTTGCCTTTGAAATTAATTGAAGTTCAGTTTGAAAAAAGCACCAAGGCCAAAGCGTTGAATAAAGCAATGAGCCAACTCCCTGATGATTATGATATTGCCCTTGTGCTTGATGCCGATAATTTGATGGAACCAAACTTCCTTCAAAAAATGAATATCGCATTCGAAAGAAATTTCAAAGCCATTCAGGGTCATCGAACTGCCAAAAACCTGAATACAAACCTGGCCGTTTTAGATGCAATCAGCGAAGAAATTAACAATCATATTTTCAGAAAAGGTCATAGAGCAGTTGGTTTGTCTTCAGGAATCATTGGTTCGGGGATGGCGTTTGATTATCAGTATTTTAAGAAAATGATGCTGGAGGTAAAGGCCATCGGGGGTTTCGATAAGGAAATTGAATTGAAAATGTTAAAAGCAAAACATCAGATTGATTACCTTGAAGATGCCATTATTTATGACGAAAAAGTTCAGAATTCTGAGGCATTTACTATTCAACGAAGAAGGTGGTTGTCGGCTCAGTTTCATTATTTTTCTCAGGATATTGGATCGGCATTCAGAGATTTGTTTTTTAAGGCAAATTTTGATTATTTCATAAAAATAATTCAGTTTGTTCAACCTCCGAGAATTTTGTTGCTTGGATTGGTTACAATTGAAAGTGTTTTGTTTATTATCCTGAATTTACTTTTTACTTCAACAGGACTATATAACGATTTTTGGATCGCAACTTTTGTAGCATGTTACCTGGCATTCATTTTCGCTGTGCCGGGGAAATACTATAACCTTCAGACGGCTAAAGCAATTATTGATTTACCTAAGGGTATGTTTTTAATGTTAGGCTCATTGCTGAAGATTAAGGGTGCTAACAAGCAGTTTTTACATACACCACATGGAAAAGTCGACTCTAAGTAATGTTTTTTAATTGATATTTTCACAGATTTATTACAAAATGAGAATCGGAATAGAAGGTCAGAGATTATTCAGGAGGAAAAAGCACGGCATGGATATGGTTGCGCTTGAACTAATTAAGAATCTTCAGAAAATTGACAAAGTTAATGAATATGTTGTTTTCGTAAAACCTGACGTAGATACTTCTTGTATTCCGGTTTCTTCCAATTTCAAGATCGTAGAACTTAAAGGAGGTATATATCCGTTTTGGGAACAAATTGCTTTGCCATTGGCTGTGAAACGCGAGAAATGCGATATTCTCCATTGCACAAGCAATACAGGTCCTGTTTTTTGCCCTGTTCCCTTAATTGTAACGCTGCATGATATAATCTATCTTGAAAGTGTCAGCCTTTTTAAGAAAGGAAGTTCTGCATATCAGCGCTTAGGAAATATGTATCGTCGCTGGGTTGTTCCAGTTGTTACAAGAAAATCTTATAAAGTTGTAACTGTTTCTGAGTTTGAAAAAAACCGGATAAAAGATTTTATGAAACTTGGCGGCAATTTATCTTCAATTTATAATGGAGTTAGTGAGCATTTTGCAAAAATAACCGATCAATCCAAATTGTCTGAAACAAGGAAAAGATACAATCTTCCCAACAGAATTTTATTTTTTCTGGGGAATACAGATCCCAAAAAAAATACTCCAAATGTACTTAAATCTTTTGCGCTCTTTAATGAGAATTCAACAGTAAAGTATAAATTGGTTATGCTTGATTATGAAGAAAACGCGCTTAACAGTGTTTTAAGTGATATTGGATATCCCGAGCTCAGAAAAGATATAATAATGCTTGGATATGTGCCAAATTCGGAACTGCCTTCAATTATTAATCTCTGCGAACTCGTTTTGTATCCTTCATTACGTGAGAGTTTTGGTATTCCTATTCTGGAGGGCATGGCTTGTGGAGTGCCTGTCATCACATCCAATACTTCATCTATGCCGGAAATTGCAGGAGATGCAGCAATATTAATAAATCCTGAAAACCCTCAGGAAATTGCAGATGCAATAAGCAAAGTTTTAAACAATAGCAGTCTGAAATCGGAATTATCTGAAAAGGGGATACAACGTTCAGCCATGTTTTCATGGAGGTCTATGGCAGAGAAATATTTGAAATTATATCTTGAATTCGAAAAATACACCAACAAATGATTAAAGGACAACAAATAGTATGTATCTCTAATATGAGTTGGTTTGGAAATTATGCTAAATCAACAGTTCAGATTTTAGAAAGAATCGCCAGGGATAATGAAATTCTATTTATTGAATATCCTTATACTTTAAGCGATTTAATTAATTCTTTGAGAGGAAGAAAACAGGTACCTTTCAAAAGTATGCTGGGATTGAGGAATCGAATGGAAAGAATCAAAACAGATTCCGGTACTTTTGTACAAAATCTGATAGTACCACCTGTTATTCCTGTTTACTTTCTCAAAAATGAAATAATTTTTGAAATGCTGTTTAAATGGAATACATTCATTTATAAATTGATTGTAAAAAGGTATTTAAAAAGACTGAAGTTCAAAAATTTTATTGCGATTACAGCATACAATCCGATGTATGGTTATCCTCTGCTTGGAAAACTTGGCGAAAAAACACACATATATTATTGTTATGATGGTGTGGAATCCGGTTTTTTTGGAGAAAGAATTTTTAAGTATGAAGATAACTTTTCGAAAAAAGTGGATGCAATCATTACAACTTCGGATTTTCTGTTAAACCAGAAACTTAAAATCAACCCAAACAGTTATTTAGTTAAAAACGGGGTTGACTTTCCGCATTTCGGCAAATATGCCAAAGAAGAAGTCTTTCAAAGAAGCAGGAAGAAAGTCGGATTTATTGGGAGCCTGGATCCCAGATTTGATATTGATACTGTTGAATATGCTGTTAGTAAACTTCCTGAGTATGATTTTGAATTTACCGGCGATATGAGGAACGAAAAAATGAGAGCCAGATTAAGCAAATTTCCTAATGTGAAATTCTTCGATCCTGTTAAGCCTGCAGACGTTCCACCTTTACTTGCTGATTACGATGCAGG
>JBILFS010000280.1:0-3665 GCA_044351455.1 Paludibacter sp.
AAGCTACTCGCGACCTCGACGAAAACGGTATCATCAGAATTGGTGCCCGTATCGAACCGGGTGATATTATCATTGGTAAAATTACTCCGAAAGGGGAATCAGATCCTTCTCCGGAAGAAAAACTGCTTCGCGCTATCTTCGGTGATAAGGCCGGTGATGTGAAAGATGCTTCTTTGAAAGCAACTCCTTCATTGTCTGGTGTTGTTATCGGAAAAAGATTGTTCTCTAAAGCTCAGAAAAACAGAAAATCCAAACTTGCTGATAAAGCTGTTCTTCCTCGTTTGGATGAGGAATTTGAAGCACAGGCAGCTGTTCTGAAAAATTCATTGATTGAAAAATTGGTGGTTTTAACGAATAACCTGACTTCCTCAGGTGTGAAGGATTTCCTGGGTTCTGATATTGTTTCCAGAAACAGTAAATTTACAGAAGAAAGACTCAAGGAAATTGATTATTCATCAGTTCAGTTAACCAAATGGACACAGGATAATCATAAAAATGAGCTTATCAGAAAGTTGATTCTGAATTATCTGAGAAAGTATAAAGAACTGGATGCGCAAATTAAACGTCAGAAGTTTAATATTACCATCGGTGATGAATTGCCTACAGGTATTGTACAGGTAGCTAAGGTTTATATTGCTAAAAAACGTAAGATTCGTGTGGGTGATAAAATGGCGGGTCGTCATGGTAACAAAGGTATTGTTTCCAGAATTGTTCGCCAGGAAGATATGCCTTTCCTTGCTGATGGTACTCCTGTTGATATTGTATTGAATCCGCTTGGTGTGCCTTCCCGTATGAACCTTGGACAGATTTTCGAAACTGTTTTGGGTTGGGCAGGTAAAGAATTGGGTGTTCGTTTTGCAACGCCGATTTTCGACGGTGCACACATCGACGATTTGAATGAATGGACTGATAAAGCCGACGTGCCAAGATATGGTAAAACCTATTTGTATGATGGTGGAACAGGTGACAGATTTGACCAAACCGCGACTGTAGGGATCATCTATATGTTGAAACTGGGTCACATGGTTGAAGATAAAATGCATGCCCGTTCAATCGGACCATACTCACTTATTACGCAGCAACCTCTTGGTGGTAAAGCTCAGTTTGGTGGACAACGTTTCGGAGAAATGGAGGTTTGGGCACTCGAAGCATTCGGTGCTGCTCATATTCTTCAGGAAATCCTTACCGTGAAGTCTGATGACGTGATGGGTCGTGCCCGTACTTACGAGGCTATCGTTAAAGGTGAACCAATGCCGGCTCCGGGTATTCCGGAATCTCTGAACGTGTTATTGCACGAACTCAGAGGTTTGGGTTTGAGTGTCAATTTGGAATAAGCACTGAAAAGTGAAAAACCTCATTGTTTATACTGAATTGTAATTAGTCAATTTGTAAATAGTAAATAAAAAAAATATGGCTTTTAAAACTGATAATAAGCTAAAATCTAACTTCAATAAAATTTCCATCGGATTAGCTTCTCCGGAGGAAATCCTGAAATTATCAAGTGGCGAAGTTCTCAAACCGGAAACTATCAACTATCGTACTTACAAACCTGAAAGAGATGGTTTGTTCTGCGAAAGAATTTTTGGTCCGACTAAAGACTTCGAATGTCATTGTGGTAAATACAAACGTATTCGTTATAAAGGTATTGTTTGTGACAGATGCGGGGTTGAGGTTACTGAGAAAAAGGTTCGCCGTGAACGCATGGGACATATCCAACTGGTTGTTCCTGTTGCTCATATCTGGTATTTCCGCTCATTGCCGAATAAAATCGGTTATCTGCTCGGAATGCCAACCAAAAAATTAGATGCCATCATCTATTATGAAAAATATGTGATTATTCAGGCCGGGGCTGCTGATAACGGAGAAAATATCATCGATAATGAGTTGATTTCTGAAGAGGAATATCTTGATATCCTGGATGCATTACCAAGAGAAAATCAAATGCTCGACGATTCCGACCCAAATAAGTTTATTGCTAAAATGGGCGCAGAGGCTATCTATGACCTGCTTTCACGCATGGATTTAGATGGTATGTCGTACGACTTACGTCACAGAGCAAGCAATGATACATCTCAACAGAGAAAAAATGATGCGTTGAAACGTCTTCAGATTGTTGAGTCGTTCCGTGCTTCAAGAAACAGGAATAAACCTGAATGGATGATTGTAAAGATTGTGCCGGTTATTCCTCCTGAGTTGCGTCCGCTTGTGCCACTGGATGGTGGTCGTTTTGCAACCAGCGATTTGAATGACTTGTATCGTCGTGTGATTATCAGAAATAACCGTCTGAAAAGACTGATTGAAATCAAAGCACCGGAAGTAATTTTACGTAACGAAAAACGTATGCTTCAGGAGGCTGTGGATTCATTGTTTGATAATTCACGTAAATCAAGTGCCGTTAAAACGGATGCTAACCGCCCACTGAAATCTCTTTCAGATTCTTTGAAAGGTAAACAGGGTCGTTTCCGTCAGAACTTACTTGGTAAACGTGTTGACTACTCTGCCCGTTCGGTTATCGTCGTTGGTCCTGAATTGAAAATGCATGAGTGCGGTTTGCCAAAAGATATGGCTGCTGAATTATTCAAACCATTTGTGATCAGAAAACTTATCGAACGTGGTATTGTTAAAACAGTAAAATCTGCTAAAAAAATCATCGATAGAAAAGATCCTGTAATCTGGGATATCCTGGAATATGTGATGAAGGGTCATCCGGTTTTATTAAACCGTGCTCCGACACTTCACCGATTGGGTATTCAGGCATTTCAGCCTAAAATGATTGAGGGTAAGGCTATTCAGCTCCACCCACTTTCATGTACTGCTTTCAATGCTGACTTCGACGGCGACCAGATGGCGGTGCATTTACCTTTGGGTAATGAGGCCGTACTGGAAGCTCAAATGTTGATGCTTGCTTCTCATAACATCCTGAACCCTGCCAATGGTGCTCCAATTACAGTACCTTCACAGGACATGGTTTTGGGATTGTATTATATTACCAAACCAAGAAAGGGTGCTTTGGGTGAAGGCTTGATTTTCTATTCTCCTGAAGAGGCCGAAATTGCTTATAACGAGAAGAAAGTTGCGCTTCATGCGCAAATCAAAGTTCGTACTTTTGATATTGATGAAGAAGGTGATCCAATCGAAAAAATCATCGAAACAACTGTGGGTAGAATACTTTTCAATAAATGTGTTCCTTCACAGGTAGGTTATATCAACGAACTTTTATCAAAGAAATCTTTACGTGATATTATCGGTAGGGTTATTGAAAGTTGTGGCGTTGCCCGTACTGCTAAATTCCTTGATGATATCAAAGATCTTGGTTTCTATATGGCTTTCAAAGGTGGTCTTTCATTCAACCTGAATGATGTGATTATCCCTGAAGAAAAAGATGAACTTGTAAAAGAAGGTAATGCTGAAGTTGAAGAAATTTTGAATCTTTATAACATGGGATTCATTACCAACAACGAACGTTATAACCAGATTATTGATACATGGACGCATGTTAACTCGAAATTGTCGAGCATTTTGATGAAACAACTTGCAAACGATAACCAGGGTTTCAATTCAGTGTACATGATGCTTGATTCAGGTGCCCGTGGTTCTAAAGAGCAGATTCGTCAGCTTTCAGGTATGCGTGGTTTGATGGCTAAACCTCAGAAATCAGGTGCAGA
>JBILFS010000281.1:0-3663 GCA_044351455.1 Paludibacter sp.
TAAGCGTGAATGTAAAGTTGCGGCCAGAATTAAAACAAACTTTGGAAATCAAATTGTATCAGCATCATGGGCAACTCATAAATCAATGTATTTTCATGAAACAATTGAAATTATTGGCATTGACAAGAAGGGTGTTATGGTTGAGATATTAAGAATTATATCTGAACAGTATGGTGTGAATATTAGTAAGATGATTATTGAGACAAATGCCGGAATTTTTACTGGTTTGTTTGATATTTTTGTACACGATAAACAGGAAATCGAAAACCTTTGTAAAAACATAAATAAAATACCTGAAGTTAATTCTACACAAAGGGTTCAGAATCTGAACTAAAATGATTAAATTTGCACGCAATATTTTTTCATAGTACAAACCGGCTTTTTTTAGCCAAATTTTAATTTTTTATTCCTATGTCATTTATTGCCGACAGAGTTAAATATGAAGGGCTAACCTTCGACGATGTGTTATTGATACCTGCATACTCCGACGTATTGCCCCGAAATGTGGATCTTTCATCAAAGTTCTCCCGCAACATAGATTTGAAAATTCCCGTGGTTTCAGCTGCCATGGATACTGTTACTGAAGCAAAATTAGCTATTGCCATTGCCAGAGAAGGAGGAATTGGTGTTATTCATAAGAATATGCCTATTGCTGAACAGGCAAAACAGGTTAAAACTGTTAAACGTGCAGAAAATGGCATGATTTCTAATCCTGTTACCATTCATCCCTCAGCAACCGTTGCCGATGCACTCAGCATGATGTCGGAATATAAAATCGGGGGAATTCCGGTTGTTGATATGCAGGGTTTTCTTGTAGGTATTATAACAAACCGCGATTTGCGTTTTCAAAGAAATATGGGAACATTGATTGAAGAAATCATGACCAAAGAAAATTTGATTACTACAACAAGAACAACTGATTTACAGGCCGCTGCCGATATTCTTCAACAACATAAAATTGAAAAACTTCCTGTAGTGGATAGTAACAACAAACTTGTCGGGTTGTTGACCTATAAAGATATTACTAAGGCTAAAGATAAACCGATGGCATCTAAAGATGAACAGGGAAGGCTAAGGGTTGCTGCAGGCGTTGGAGTTACGGGAGATGTTTTTGAAAGAATAGATGCTTTGGTGGAAGCAGGCGTTGATGCTATTGTTATCGACACCGCCCACGGTCATTCAGCAGGTGTAATCAATACATTGAGAGAAGCAAAAATTAAATATCCGAAAATAGACATTATTGTTGGAAATATCGCAACCGGCGAGGCTGCGCTTGCGCTTGTTAATGCGGGGGCCGATGCAGTTAAAGTGGGAATAGGACCAGGTTCAATTTGTACTACGCGTGTAATTGCCGGTGTTGGTGTTCCTCAACTTTCTGCCATTTACGAAGTTGCAGATGCCCTGAAGGGAACAGGTGTCCCTGTAATTGCTGATGGTGGTATCCGTTATTCAGGCGATATTGTTAAGGCATTGGCTGCAGGTGCAAATACCATTATGGCAGGTTCATTGCTCGCAGGTGTAGAAGAATCTCCTGGTGAAACAATCATTTTCAATGGACGTAAATTCAAGTCATACAGAGGAATGGGTTCTTTAGAAGCGATGGAGAAAGGATCGAAGGACAGATATTTCCAGGATGTGGAAGCTGATATTAAAAAACTTGTTCCGGAAGGAATTGCTGCCCGTGTTCCTTTTAAAGGTTCTTTGTATGAAGTTGTTTATCAGTTAATTGGCGGGCTTAGGGCCGGTATGGGATACTGCGGAGCACACAATATTGATGAACTACACAAGGCTAAATTCACAAGGATTACCAATGCAGGTGTTGCAGAAAGTCATCCTCATGATGTTTCAATTACAAGTGAAGCCCCGAATTATAGCCGTGGAGAATAAAAAAATCCTTAAAAAATAAAATCTTTTTACAACAAGTTGATTATAATTGCGTTAAAATGCGTACGTTCGCAGTCCAAATGTTAAATTCATTATCAGAAAATTATTATGAAGACAATTTCTAAAGTTTTTATTCTCTTATTAATCTCCGGAAGTGTACTGGCAAAAGCCAAAGATCCTGTTTTAATGCAAATTAATGGCAAACCGGTTTACAAATCCGAATTTGAATATATTTATAATAAAAATAATTCCAATAATGCTTTGGATAAAAAATCATTGGAGGAATATGTAGATCTTTTTATCAATTTTAAACTGAAAGTTGAAGAAGCTAAGGCTCAGGGTATTGATACAACCAAATCTTTTATCAATGAACTGGATGGTTACAGAAATCAATTAACAAAACCGTATCTTACTGATAAGACTGCTGAAGAGCAAACAGTTATTGATGCCTATAACCGATTGAAAGAAGAGATTGAAGTTAGCCATATTTTGGTTCGTGTTCAACCTGAATCATCTCCTGAGGATACTTTGAAAGCCTGGAATAAAATTCTTGAAATTGAAAAAAGAATTCAAACAGAGGAATTTTCTAAAGTAGCCAAAGAAACTTCAGAAGATCAGTCAGTAACTGATAATGGCGGTTATATTGGATGGATTACTGGTTTCAGAACTGTATATCCTTTCGAAACAATGGCTTACCAAACTACTCCGGGAACAATTTCAAAACCTGTTCGTACTGCTTTTGGTTATCATTTGATTAAGGTACATAACAGAAGGAATTCAGTTGGAGAAATTCTGACAGCACATATCATGAAATTTACTGCTCAGGGTGAGGATGAAAAAAACAAAATTGCGAAGAATCAGATTGATTCCATATATCAATTATTGAAAAATGGTGCTGATTTTGGGGAACTTGCATCGAAAGAATCTAATGATCAGGGCTCTGCTGTAAACAAAGGGGAACTTCCCTGGTTTGGTATTGGAAGAATGGTTCAGGAATTTGAAAAGGCTGCTTTTGCACTTAGAAACAAAGGTGATATCAGTGAACCTGTTCAATCTGCATACGGATGGCATATCATCAAATTAATTGATACAAAACCCCTGGCATCATTTGAAGCAAAAAAAGAGGAAATCGAAAGACAGGTTAAACGTGATGACAGAGCAAATGTTGGTCAGGATGCTTTTGTAGCAAAACTTAAAAAAGATTATAAATTGAAAATTGCAAAACCAGCTGCTCTTGATGTATATTACAAATCTTTGAATGGAAAAACTTTGAACGATTCTGCTTTTTTAGCTCAATTGCCCGTTTCTAAAAAATCAGTATTCAAATTTGCCGGAAAAAATTATACTCAGTCAGATTTCTCTGCTTACCTGAAGAAAAATGCATTTTCTGATAAAGTAGTTGCCAATGATATGATCAACGAAAAGTTGAAAGAGTTTATTGATAAAGAATTACTTGCCTATGAAAATTCGCAGTTGGAGAATAAATATAATGATTTCAGACTGCTAATGCAGGAATATCATGATGGAATTCTTCTTTTTGAAGTTAGTAATAATGAAGTTTGGGAAAAAGCATCTAAGGATACTGCCGGACTTGCAGAATACTTCAAAAGAAATGCAGATAAATATGTCTGGGATAAACCTCATTACAAAGGAAGAGTGATTCATTGCAAGGATGAAAAAATCATGAAGGCTGCTAAAGAAATTCTTGCGACTCAGGCTAAAGACTCTATCGATAAAAAACTTAAAATGTTGAATGATAGTATTGTCAGAGTAAAAACC
>JBILFS010000282.1:0-3658 GCA_044351455.1 Paludibacter sp.
CTTCAATTCTTTCTTGCTGGTATAAGCTTATGAAATCATGCTGATAATAATGCAGTAATTTATCAAAACTTTTTTTATCCATGATAAAACGGGATTCGCCCGACATTTTATCAAACACGCTGCCACCACAAAACATGAATAACCTGGCATCATTTAACAGATTTTCAGGATTGGACATAATTAAAATCTGTGACAACAATGCCCCGATCGAATATGCAAAAATATCGGCTTTGGCATTGGCTTCAAACAAAGGATGCCTGCCCGATTTTATTTGTTTTAGCAATACAACAATATCTTCATAGGTTTGCCGCCCGGAATTATAAAACCTGAGTGGTTGATTACTTAAACGTTCACTCAAAGCCAGATTGGCAAAAGTCAGACTTTTATCTGCACCGGACTCCTGCCTGCGTATGTCCATAAAATGTTTCAGAAATCCCGGATTCGTCCAGTTTTTGGGTGATCGGTTCTGATGATATGCCATCGGAAACAGAATCACAGGCTTTCCGGTTTGCAAACAAAGTTTTTCTGCCCAGGGGAGGTATTTGTTCCAGTATCTTTCGTTCAATCCATGAAATAGCAGGATGAACTCACTGAACTTCTTCTTTTTCCCCGGAATGAAAACCGGATAACTGAAATGAAAATTCTCCGGCACATCGTCGGAGATGTACGTTAGCATGTCGACATCACGTAATTGTTTTACAGACCTGCTTTCGAATGGATAAAATCTAACGCGGTATTTATTATCCTCAAAAACAGTATTAATACCCTGTTTAAAACTGATGGATAACTCCTGTATTCTCTGCGTAAAATTTAACATATGCTTTTTTCTTTCCTGCAAAGGAATACAATAAGATCAACAGGATAAAATAACAGTGAAACATATCTTTATCAGGGGGTTAAAAGTTCAAATCAGGGACGACTTTCATCAATACGGGATAAAAAAACAATTCCCGGGGGTGACGTATTGTTTTAATGAATATATTGATTTACCTTTGTTGGTTGAAAAAAGCTAACAAAAACAAGAAAAATGGAAAAAAAGATACCTTCATTTTTACTGCAAAAGAACAATACCATTCAGATGATATTGTTTACCGCAGTTTTTGCACTGCTGTTCATCAATCTTTTTCAACCCTTCGGATCGCGTGACTGGTATTCCGGCATCAGTGATTTCAAGTATTTCTTTTTCTCGAGTCTGATAATACTTACCGGTATGTTGGTAGTGGTAATCAGCAGGTTAATTCTTGGAGTTTATTCGCGAAAACACGAAATCAACAACCTCCAGTATGTGGTTTGGGTTTTTACAGAAATTTTTGCCATGTCGTTGTTTTATGCCCTGTTTTCAAAATATGTACCTCGCGGTCCCGAGGACAGGGATTTCTTTGAATTATTCAAAAAATCGGCCATCAATACCAGTCTGGTTTTGCTGCTTCCCTATGTAATTTCGATCTTGTATTTTTCATGGAAAGAGAAATCGAAATTATTGGAAAAAGTTGTTGCAGGCGATATGAAGGAGACAACCAAAAAAGGTTTAATTGGCTTTCCTGATGAAAAAGGCGAATTAAAAATCACGGTTGCAATCAACAATCTGGTTTATATTGATTCAGCAGATAATTATGCGACCATACACTACGTCAACAAAGAAAAAATCTCCACCTTTCTCATCAGAAATTCACTTAAATGGATAGAGGAAAATCTGACTAAGGAAAGTCCGCTGGTTAGATGTCATCGTTCCTTTATTGTAAATCTCGATAAAGTTAAGGTTTTACGAAAAACCAAAGACGGAATTTTCATGGAACTGGATATCCCAAACACACAGGATATCCCCGTTTCAAAAACATATTACGAGAAAGTGATGAAGAAATTCTCCGACTATTCAGTCTGAATATCGCAAAAAACGATGTTGTACAAATTCAGTTCAATTTGTTTTACTGAAATTTTCTGCTTTTTTACTGATATAATTTGTCATTTCATTTGAACAGTCCTATTTTTGTGTATACCAAACAACAAAATGTCAAAAAAAGGAAAACACATATTTTCGTGGAAAATGATTGAGAAAATTATTTTTCTGGTAATCTGGGTGATTATTTATTTCATCCCTGTTTTCAGATTTCAGGGTTATGGCAACAGCTCTGACTGGCAGGAAGTATATACATCCTGGATTAATATCAGCGTTTTCCTGTTCATCTTCCTGATAAACCTTTACGTACTGATACCCAGGTATTTAATTAAGAAATTGCATGTGGATTATGTGCTGGCTATCATTGTAATATCATCTTTATTGGTTTGTGGTGGAAATGCTGTCTCCGAATCTTACAATAAAAAGGTAATCACTGCAATGCCCCCAATGGAAATTGGTCCGGGACTGGCACCTATGGAATTTTCGGAAGATATGCCGCCACCCGAACCGTACAAACAACTCATGAAAGCTGAAAATCAGGAAAATGACCTGAGTTTTTTACTGAATTTAGCCATCGCATTATTGGTAACCGGTACAGGAACTGCTTATAAAGTAATATTTTTGTGGATTACGGAGGAAAAAAGACGCAAAACTCTGGAAGATAACATCCAAACACCCGGGTTGCCTGAAGAGGAAAACATCTTTGTGAAATCTGATTACAAAACTGTTAAAATCAAAATAAACGACATCCTCTATGTTGAAAGCGCTAACGAATACATCAAAATATATCTGGAAGATGGTGACTCGGTTACTACTTTCATGCGGTTAAAAAACTTTGAAACCATGCTTCCTCAAAATCGTTTCATGAGAGTTCAACGTTCATTCATCATAAATTTATCAAAAATTAAAGCCGTTGAAAAAAACAGAATATTTATCGATTCTAAAAGATTTGTTCCAATCGGAGAACAATATAAAGAAGCTTTTCAGCAATTCCTCGGTAAAAATTTCTTTCAGTAAGTTATGATGAAGAAATTAATCCTGACCAGCATTTTAAATTTGGTTATGTGTACCCTGCTTTTATCACAAAGCAAATCGGTGAATGTCACCAATCCGGGAACTCTTTCGGGATTACTCACCACTTCCGAATTAACCAGTGTCACAACGCTTTCAGTAGCTGGCAATATCGACGCAAGAGATTTTGCCTTTATCCGCGATAAAGTAAAAAATCTTTCGACCTTAAACATAAGCAGTGCTTCCATCAAAGCTTACTCCGGTAAGGAGGGTACTTTTGCTGATACGCTTATCTCCTATCCAGCCGGAGAAATTCCGCAATTTGCTTTTTACAACCCCAATCTGCTGACTTATAAATCAACTTTAACAACCATAGCTTTGCCTGCATCGGTTAGTGCCATCGGCAAGTTTGCATTTTATTATTGTTGGGGACTAACATCCATCACCTTACCGGCTTCAGTCAAAAGTATTGGAAGTCTGGCATTTTATGGTTGTTATGACCTGAATTCTTTTTCAGTTGCATCATCCAACACGCGCTATGCTTCTGCATCGGGAGTATTACTAAGTAAAAGTCAGGACACCCTGTTTATTTGTCCAAATGCCAAACAGGGGAACTACACCATCCCTTCTAACGTGAAACATATCAGCTCCTCTGCATTTGAGAACTGCTATAATTTAACATCGGTAAGTTTTCCGAATTCATTGATATCGATTGGCAGTTATGCCTTTTCCTATTGTTCCGGCATCTCT
>JBILFS010000283.1:0-3647 GCA_044351455.1 Paludibacter sp.
CAAATAATGACTACCTGTTTTTTTATTCAACTGAAAATTAACGGAATAAGTACCTGTTCCGGCAAAATCATCCAATTCCCGGCGATTCAAATCAGTCCAGTAAACCGGCTTATCCATCGAAAACTTTTCTTTAATTTCAGAAGAATCAAAACGCAGTTCCCAACCCTGATTGATATCCAGCAATTCCTTAATCTCAACAAAATATACCCAGTCTTCAACATCAACATCGCTATTTTCAAAAGTCTTCAGAATCAATGAATTTCCGGGTCTCATTTGCAGATAAACCTCCGCACTACCCTGATTCTGACGCAATTTTGCCTTGCCCTTTCTGCCACTGACCGGATCAAAAATCATGGCTGATTTGGCTGATACGGCCAATTTTACCCAACCATCAGTCGTTTTATCGTGCAATGCACTGATAAAATAATGATGACCTGTATCATTGCTCCTTCTGATGGTATGTAGCCCATATTTGGTAATCATTTCTTCTGATGTAATACCTGTGTAACTGAGAGCTTCAGCATAATCCTGACCGGAAATTATAATTCCCTTTCCTACAGAAGTAACATTCGGTTTCTTTTGAAATACGGGAATTTTGAGTCCCTCAATCAACTTTTTCAATTGTTTCTCTGATTTTTGATATTGATTCAGTCCGGGTACTGCTTCCGGTAACCTGTCTAAAAATATGATAGTTGCTCCCCCGCGAATCAATTTTGTGATGTGTTTCATTACTTCAAGCGGAATTACCTTTACAGCTGGCAGTATCAGCGATTTATAGGCAATACCTGCACTTGTTACAAGCTTATTGTCAACCACTTTCAAATCCAGAATAAACCTATCGGAAATATAATCAACATCATACCCCTGTTGATAAATGGCATGAACAGCATGAATAAAATCGGGCATAATCTTTTCCATGTCGTGAATGCTAAACTGAAAAAATCGTCCGCTGCGTTCTTTCCACACATCATAAACCGGCAAGTACAATAAAAAATCATTGTCAGGTTTACCTGCCTGTAGAAATGACTGGCAACGGGCAATATATTGAAACATGGCCGGCGCATCTTTCCAGATGGTATTGGTAGGCGACATATTGATGCTGGCATAAAACAACCAACCCGGCCATTGAGCATCGGCGGGGGAATAGGGTGTTCCGTGAAAATACATCCTGTTCACTCCCGAAACAAACATCAGATCCAGATCGGGTTTGCATTGCGATAAGGATGTGCGAAAATGCTCGGTAAGCCAGGTAAAAGTCTCGGAGCTGGTGAATTGCTTTCCGGAGATATGGGCTGCAGATGATGCATATTTAAGCATCGATAAATCCGAATCATTTTTACGGGTAAGTGAATCTTTTCTCAAACCGGGAATATTAAAATCGGACAAGCCAAATCCTTCACATTCCGGGATGTCTACGGATGCATACAAGTCAATCAGGTTTCCGGGCGAGCCATGTGCCTGATTGCGTGTTTTGCTTCCGTTCCTGTGTGCCCAGGATGTCCAGTTGGCTGTAAAGTTATCCCGTAACAAATCGGAGATAGTTTCTCTGTAATCTGCAATAATTCTGGCAGTTATCTCAGTTCTTTTATCTGAAAGAAATTCCTGAAGATAATTTTCGAGTTTATAACCGCGTCGTTTTTCAAATTGTTCAAAAAAATCCGCTGTCCAATCGGCCCCGTAAACCTCATAAGAATCATTGAAGAAATAATCCGGATAAGTCGTATTATGCTTTGAAAAAGCCTTGTCAAATTTATCAAAATATGCTTTGGTGGCTTTAACAGAAAAATGATCCATCACATATCCCTCACCTCCGGGCGCTGCCCTCTTTACCTTTTGATATGTTTTCCCGTTAAAAACAGCCATTACCAGCCATTTTCCTGCAGGAAATTTATAATTAATTTTCCCCTGTTTATTAACTTCAGATGTCAGATTCAGAACTTTCTTACCCTGAAAAGCCATTAATCTTTGTAAACGGGCATCGGGTTGTTTGGTTTCTTCAGGTTTGATTTCTGCCTGAAAAAAAGCATTTTCCTCCACATTCCAGCGACGAACCAATAATTTTGAAGCAGCCAGTTCAGGTGTAATTTCCGGTCCACCAAACGGCCAACCGGTACCTGTATTCATATCAGTAATGAATGCATTTTTTTTATTTACATTGATCGTATGCTGAAATACCGACATCCATTCTTCAGAAAGGAAACTGATGTTTTTAGAATCATTCCCCTTAACACCATAGATGGGCGTAATTTCAACGGCTCCTAATCCGGCCTTCGCATATGCTTCAAGGTTGATGGTAAGATTCTTCCCGTCAACAGCACTTCCCAACCACCACCAACGTGTACCGGGTTTCATTTCAGGTTTGATTAATGGCCAGTCGGTTGACTGAGCTGCAAGGGATAAAGCAGACAAAGTAAAAAATGCCAAAAAGAATGCTTTCAATAATCTATTCATGGTAATCAATGTATTAACAATTTAAAAAACAATTATCGAACATTAAAATCAAACCACAACTCCATTTTTACACCTTCATCACCTTTTTTAATTCTGATGGACCCGGGCTGACTTTGCGGACCGTGTTGATGAATTGGTTTAAAATCCCTGATGGCTGGTATTTCATACAGAAAGGACAAATCACCTTCCGGAAATGCGGGCATCGTATTGATTCCATCCTGTCTGAACTTTGGCTCCTCCGGTGTTAAAACTCTGAAAAACAGGTTTTCGCTGGCACTGTAAACACTAAAATCTGATTCTTTATTCCGGATGGTTGCCCAGTAAAGATTCGCATGATATCCCTTAAATTCAGGATAAATCAGGTTTTCGAAACTTTCTCCCGTGATGGTATTGTTATAAGCCTTATCCCAAACATTATAGTTCGTTCCCGGAATTCTGTTTTTCCAAACCCTGTATGGTCCTCTCCCAAACCATTTCATGCCATTTACCAATTTTTCATCGTATGAAAAAGTAAGACCGAAATTTGAAATATTTTCATCCATGAAGGAATCATCAAAACCACCACCGAACACGGTTCTTGTTAACATTACAGCATTCATTTTCAACATACCACCCGGATGCATTTCCCATCTGATGGAATCTATTCCGCCAAAATACGAAAAAGTAACCACTGCGATTTCACCCTCCTGCCGATAAACTGCCTTATTAAATTTAGTTTTCATGCCCACAGCAACGGGGCCATTATTCAATGAAATTTTTGATTTAGAATTCTCAACATTTAAAATATAACCTGTTGATAAATCGAAAGATACTTTGGTTGTTGCTGCAATCAAAGATAGTATATTATCCTGTTTGATTAACTCCGTTTTGGCAAGTTTTTCTACCATACCAAGCTTTTCTGAGGTATAAACTGTGGCTGTTTTCGCCGGATATGTCGTAGTACAAACTTCAGCATTATTATAATCAACAGCAATAACTTCCAACACATCAGCATTTTTCAAAAAACCTGTAACCGGAAGATTTACCCTGGCTGTTTCCCCGGGATTAACAGCAGGTAAAGTTATTTCGCCTTCACTTACGACTGTAAAAGAAGCACCAGTCAATGGAGTAGCTATTTTGAGAATCCTGTATCTGAGTTTGCAATTTTCCAGCGTATTAAAAAGATATTCATTTGATACATAAATATCACCTTTGAA
>JBILFS010000284.1:0-3625 GCA_044351455.1 Paludibacter sp.
CAATATCGGGGAAAGATGTAATGTGGCAGGTTCAAGGATGTTTCTGCGACTCATCAATGAAAAGAAATACGAGGAAGCGCTTCAGATCGCCAGAAAACAGGTGGAAGATGGAGCTCAGATTATCGATATCAACATGGATGATGCCATGCTGGATGCTATTGCAGAAATGGAGACTTTTCTTCATTATATTGCCTCTGAACCGGAAATCTCTAAGGTTCCCGTGATGATCGATTCTTCCAAATGGGAGGTGATTGAAACCGGGCTTAAATGCATGCAGGGTAAGTGTATTGTTAATTCTATCAGTTTAAAAGAAGGTGAGGAGGATTTTCTGGAGAAAGCCCGGAAGATCAAATCATACGGTGCTGCAGTTGTTGTTATGGCCTTTGATGAAAAAGGACAAGCTGATTCTTTTGAAAGGAAAATTGCCATTTGTGAACGTGCGTATAACTTGCTGACTCAAAAGGCTGATTTTCCAGCATCTGATATTATTTTTGACCCGAATGTGCTTGCTATTGCTACCGGAATCGAGGAGCATAATAATTATGGTGTTGATTTTATCAATTCAATAAGCTGGATTAAAAAGAATTTGCCGGGCGCCAAAATAAGTGGTGGTATCAGTAATTTGTCTTTTTCTTTCAGGGGAAATAATATTGTCAGGGAGGCAATCCATTCAGTGTTTTTGTATCACGCAATCCGCGAAGGACTGGATATGGGTATTGTGAATGCGGGAATGCTTCAGATTTATGAAGAAATTCCGGCTGATTTGCTGACTTATGTGGAGGATATTGTGCTAAACAGACGTCCTGATGCTACTGAAAGGATGATTGAATATGCCGAAAAGATTAAAAACGAATCTTCAGGCATTGTAGATGTTGAAAAGGTGGAAGCATGGAGAGGTGGCAATTTGCAATCTCGCCTTGAACATGCGCTTATCAGGGGTATCAGTGAATTTCTGGAGGAAGATTTAAATGAGGCTTTAGGAATTTATGATACAGCCCTGGAGATTATTGAAAAACCATTGATGAGTGGCATGAATATCGTCGGTGACTTGTTTGGTCAGGGGAAAATGTTCCTGCCGCAGGTGGTGAAAACTGCCCGTACCATGAAAAAGGCTGTTGCCATATTACAACCATACATCGAAGCTCAAAAAGTACCGGGACAACAATCTTCAGCAGGAAAATTTTTGATTGCGACTGTAAAAGGGGATGTGCATGATATCGGAAAAAATATTGTTGCAGTTGTTTTGGCCTGTAATAATTATGAGGTTATCGACCTGGGTGTGATGGTGCCTACGGAAAAAATCATTCAGACTGCGATTGAAGAGAAAGTTGATTTGCTGGGGTTGAGCGGACTGATTACGCCCTCTCTGGAGGAAATGTGTCATGTGGCTGCTTCCATGGAAAAAGCCGGTCTGAGGATTCCATTGTTAATTGGTGGCGCTACAACTTCAAAAATTCATACGGCAGTGAAAATTTCGCCGAATTATAATGGTCCTGTTGTGCATGTAAAAGATGCATCAGTGAATACTGCGATTGTGGCAAAACTGATGAATGCGAATACGATTGTGGATTTTACTAAGGAAATTGCAAGTGAATACAAGGAATTGAGAGAAAAGCAAACTAAGAAAACGAATCTTTTGTCTCTGGAAGAGGCTAAAAGCAAAAGACCTCAGTTATTCTAGAGTATTGATATAAACATACACCATCAAAATTCAAATTCTGATTGTCTTATTCAACAGTTGATTTGAATTTTGATGGTGTATGTCTTTTCAGAATTTCTGAATCGGTTTCCTGTTATTCTTTGATAAACTTGTTAATCAAAATATGCGAAACCATTCCAATGACCATGAGTGCACCAGCAATGATTAGCAGCGTGTTTTCAGGTATAGTATTGAAAAAATAAATTGCCAGAATAACTGCACCGATTAACATCATTAACGGACCTAAAAGGTTGCTCAGGAAGCTTTTCATTATAAATCTTTTTTATGTTAGTATATTGACTTGCAAAATAAGTGAATTTTTGCCGACTATTCAAATTTTTTTGTAAATATTATTGTAAGAATTGAATTCTTTTTGTATTTCCGCATTTTTTACGGGATGTGCCTTTCAATAATTTTTGTAACTTTGCAAAAATATAATAGCCTGATAAGAAAACACAATAATTTTACTTTTATTGTATGAAAATAATAATAGTAGGTCCGGCATATCCATACAGGGGTGGTTTGGCAGCATTTAGCGACAGATTAACCAGGGAATATCTTTCTCAGGGTCATGAGGTGGAAGTGGTAACTTTTACCATGCAATATCCGAAAATTCTTTTTCCGGGAAAAACCCAGTTTTCAGCTGAACCTAAACCGGATGGAATGGTAATTACCCGGATTATAAACTCAATGAATCTGCTGACATGGATAAAAGCAGGACGCTATATCAGAAAAAAAGCTCCCGATAAAGTGATTTTCTGTTATTGGATGGCATTCATGGCGCCGGCTTATGGAATGATTGCACGCTTTGCGAAAAATAAGAAATCCAGATTGATCGGTTTGATTCATAATATGATACCGCATGAACCGACTATCCTGGATAAATTTCTTCCTCAGTATTTTGTGAAAGCAATGGATGGATTTGTAGCCATGGCTGATTCTGTGGTGTCCGATATCAATTCCTATGATAAAATGCTGAAGCCCAAAAAGGTTTCTCCTCACCCGATTTACGATTTGTATGGTGAAAAACTCGATAGGGAGCTGGCTGCTATCCGTTTGGGTATGCATGCCGAAAATAATTATATTTTATTCTTCGGATTTATCCGGCAATATAAAGGCCTGGATTTGCTGATTGAAGCATTTGCAGATAGCAGGCTTCGTAAATTCCCGCTCCGTTTGATTATCGCCGGTGAGTTCTACGAAAATCCGGAACCTTATCTGAAACTCATCAGAAAATTCAAACTTGAACATCTGATTGAACTGAGAACCAAATTTATTCCCGATAAGGATGTGAGAAATTATTTCAGTCTGGCTGATATCGTGGCGCAACCTTATCGTTCGGCTACGCAGAGTGGTGTGAGCCAAATTGCATATCATTATGAAAATCCAATGCTGGTTACTGATGTGGGTGGTCTGTCGGAAATCGTTCCGCATCAAAAAGTAGGATATGTGGTCGATGTGGATCCCAAACCAATTGCCGATGCACTCTTCGATTTTTATGAAAATAAACGTGCAGCAGAATTCATTAGTCATATGAAGGAAGAAAAGAAAAAGTATGCATGGTCGGGTATGACGGAAACTATTAATTCAATATAATTTAACCACATAGTCACAGAAGTCACATAAGGTTATCAGTTCAGAAGTTAATTTCTATGATTACTAATGTGGTAAAATATTAATATTTTATGAGCAACGAGATAGTTGAAACCCCCCTGATGAAACAGTACTTCGAGATTAAATCGAAGCACCCGGATGCTATTTTGTTGTTTCGTTGCGGTGATTTTTATGAGACTTTTTCTAAAGATGCAATTGAATCAGCTGAAATTCTGGGGATTACGCTGACCCGCCGTGCCAATGGTTCTGCGAAAACAGTCGAACTGGCCGGATTTCCTCATCATGCCCTCGATACATACCTTCCAAAATTAG
>JBILFS010000285.1:0-3604 GCA_044351455.1 Paludibacter sp.
ACAAATATGCTTTCGAAGCAGGAATCAAAGTGATGGCATCAGCAGGGCAAACCTTCGCGATGGCGCATTGATTACAGTTTGTACAAATATCGTGATTGATTTGCAAATGTAAAGAACCGTTGCCAAAGGCTCCACAACCCTCGACACACTTGCCGCATCCATTACAAAGTGCTTCTTCAATTTCATAATGATAATAGGGTTCTTCGATGAATTTGCGCTTCAGGGCTTTGGTAGGGCACAATTGGTTTTCTGCACCCGTATCTAAATTTTTAACCTGTGGTTTGAAATAGCCACCGCATAAATCGCAGTAACCGCACATTTTATTGACATGCATGCATTTTACTGCTGATAAATTCAGCACACAATTGGTGGCGCACCGACCGCATTGCACACATTTATACGGATCAATCTGCCATACCAAGTCATCTGACATCGATTTGGAAATGGCGATGCCGGAAACGGTGGCAAGCGAAAGTAACGCGGTTGCCCGCAAACCAGTCTTCAGAAACTGGCGCCTGTTTATTTGTTTATTTGAAATCATGGATATTATCTTTATATCAAAAACTCAAAAAAAATATGTTTACTAATCAGGGTCTGTTAAAAAACTCCCTGAACTTCCCCGGATGAATCCGGGATTATGCAAAGATCATCCCTATGGGAAAAATTCTTAATTTTTGCTTTAATGATTTCTATGTCTTAGATGGTTTAATTAATATCATACATATGTATTTTCATCCCCTCAGGTTCCAGGATATAAATCCAGTCCTGAGCATCCACCGCAATGTCGAGTCCTTTTGAGTCATCAACAAAAGCTGCCGGACCTGCAATGACACATTCAAGCTTACCCGCTTTGCTGTATTTTTTCACCCGTACAATTCCTTTTTCAGCAGTGATAAACGAACCATCACTTAAAATTGCAAAATTTGAAGGATTACAACAGCCACAAAATCCTGTAACAGCAGAGGAAGTTTCGCCCCAATGAGAAATAATTTCAGCCTCTTCATTCATTTGCACCAATTTATGCCTTCCGGTATTAGCAATCCAGATAGTCTCTTCTTCGCCGATTGCAACATCAAAATAAAAACTTGGTAAGAAGAAAAAACTCAGGTCTTTTTTATCAGCTTTTTGTCCGAAAGTTTTTGTATGATTGCCGTTGAAATCATATGCATATACCAGGGCATCTGCAGCATCTGCAACATAAATCTGATTGCTTCTCACAGCTACAGAAGTGATAGAACCCTTTTTGTTTTTTAATTCCCAGGACTTGATTATTTGCCCCTTTTCTGAGAAAATTACTATTTTGTGATGAAAACATGCAATGATTAAATCTTCGAAACAAGCCAGGGCAGAGGCAGTGGTGTCCGTTTCGAAACTTGAAATCACTGTTCCATCCTGTTGGTAAAAAAAGATGGATTTATCGACAGAAACAACAATCCTGTCTGCATTGTCAACGGCAATGGCATGAGTCTCAGTCCCTTCCAGGTTGATGGCAGCATATTCAGACGTACAATACATTTCATCAGGAATTTCTCCCAAACTGTCTAATCCGAGGGCGTAAGGATTATCTGATTTGGCAATATGATCAGGTTTAATCATGAAGAAACCAAGCACAATAATGCCTGCAACTACCAGGATTACAACAAGATATGTCAGGATGTTCTTATTCATATAATCATTGAATTATTTACCTAATCGCATGCAATACAGTTTTTTCGAATCCCTCAGCAATAAATAACCATCAGCAAAAGCAAAAGGTCCCCAGGCATCATGTCCATCCAGCATTTTCTTTTCACTGATAAGTTTAAAATCACCGGAAACTGCCGAAATCATCGTTAGTACACCTTCATCACTGAGAATCAAAAATTTATCATTTAACATCATGTATGGCCCCAAACCATAGCGATGTGTTTTTCCACTTTGCCAAACCGGAGTACGCAAATCATTTACATCATAACAAACAAACTGATTTCTGTTTTGCGAAGCATCTTTGGGCAGTATGCCATATATTTTTCCGTTGTAAACGATGGGTGTTTGCTGTTCGGATGCAAGTCCTTCATGAGGTCCGAATTTATCTTCGAGTTTGGCAGTATATTTCCCGCCATTTTCAGAAATTTTGATAATTGCGCCACCTGCACCATAACCACCTGTTACAAAAATCCGGTTATTGCCCAGATATACCGGCATTGGAGCAATCACTGAAGGAGCCCAGTCGCTGATTTCCCACAACAGATTACCAACATCAACAGGGTCTGCAGAAATTCCTGCTATGCCCCCAATTGCCGGATAAACATAAGTTTTCTTTCCCGCAATTGTTACAGGAAGCACAGAAGAATGCGACATTTTTCTGTTATCCGGATTCGGAGTTTCCCACAACACTTTGCCTGTTTTACAATCGACCCCTATCATCAGTTTTGTGCCACCTACAGCAAGTACGGCAACACTGTTATCAATCAACGGGCACTGACCGGTATACCACAAAGGCGTTTCAACCTGGTATTCTTTTTCCATGTCGATGGTCCAGATTAAATCACCACTGAGCCGGTCGACACACATCACATGACAGCGCGGACCGATTGAAATTACATATTGCTCGTTGACGGCGGGAATAGTTCTCGACATTCCATGGTTTCTTTTTACATTCACCTTATACCACCTGCGCCATATTTCCTTGCCTGTTTCCAGCGAAAGACATTTCAAAACATCAGCTTTTTCTTTTTCATCATAATCAATGAAATAGGCAAGACCCTTATAAATTGCCGGTGCAGCATATCCTTCTCCTGTTTGCAGGGTCCACAATATTTTCGGAGGATTTGCATCCCAGTTTTCATTGATGGAATAAGTCGTTTTTAAAATATTGTCAAGATTTACACCCCTGAAACCCGGCCAGATTTCCAACAGATTTGTTTCAATTTCCCCTGATTTTTTAAAAAACTCCCCAATTTTTATATTATCAGTGATTGATGCAGAAGTTGAATCCTCAGGCTTATCCATCCCCGGATTATACACAAAAAAATGGTTTGTTGAATCGTAAAACAGCCAGAAAAGCAACAACAGCAAACCAATGCCTGCTGTTGTTATTGTTAGTATTCTTATACGATGTTTATTGAAATTATCCATTAATGAACGCCATCATTTTTTGATATTATAGGCCATTAAGGTATTGCCATGACGGATGTATAAAACGCCATTGTCGATTACAGGATGTGCCCAGTGCTGCTCTGTGCCTAAAACTATGCGGAATTTTGATTTCAATGTAAAGCCTTCAGTACCATATTCCATAATACCCATCTCGCCATTATCGGCATAACAATACAACAAACCATCAGCATAGATAACAACACCTTTTCCGATTGCATTGCTTTTGTGTAATACATTTCCTGTTTTGGCATCGAGACTCTGCCAACTGCGGTCTGCATTATGACCGGAAGCGATGAGATGATCATTTATCCAAACTGCACCACCCATCTGACTATCCATCGTGGTATTACGCCAGAGTTCTGTCACACTGTTTCCATCATCAGCAATTTTAAACATCACACCACCGGTTTTATAACCTGTGATACTATAAATCATACCATCTTTGTAAAGCGGGGTATTCGGATGA
>JBILFS010000286.1:0-3587 GCA_044351455.1 Paludibacter sp.
TTCACATGCGCAGTGAATACGTATTCACTACTCATGGTGGTAGGATGTTTTGTATGTGAGAACGGGACTCACATCGCATGTGAATCCCGTTTTTGACGCGTGTTGGTAGGAGCAAATTGTCTTGTTGGTAGGAGTGAATTATCCTGTTTGTGGTAAAGCAGGTAGTTGATTTTTGCTGCAATTCAGGACTATAAAACCAAAAACATTGGATTGAGACTTAAAAGTACTTTTGAAAACCTGTATCTTCGGGTTTTGAAGCTTGCTGATCTTTTACTTTTTTTATTGCCAGCAAAGCACTCAGGTTGACTTGCTGCATGGAATTCCGGCAGAATCTCATTTTCAAAATGTATCGGCTGTGATTTTCAATAAATATATTTTCAGTTATTTCCTTCTTATTTGCGGCAAGAATAATATTCATCCAATGTTTCGCGTAGCTGTTAATGACACACAAAAATAAACTAATTAACAACACAATCAACATTGATGAATATGCCGGAATAGCCACAACTGCTATAATGCTCCCAAATAACTGACAATTAAACATATAATAAGATCTTCAAATTAAACAACAGATTAATACATACATTCATAATCATTTCCAAACTGATCCGGATTTTTGATTATGATGCAAAGATACTGCAGGGAATTGGTATAAATGTGTCTGAAAGTTGCAGGAATGTGTCCAAAAGTTGCAGGAATAGGTATTTCTATCTATTGATACCGGTAAAAATCAAAAAATTTGGGATAAAAAGTTCATCACACCTCCTCGCAACTCACCATTTCCCAACCGCAATATATCACCCTGAGCAAATGTAAACTAGTCTTGCCCACCGAGGCCAGTATCCGTGGTTCAGAGGCATAGCGTTGGAGTTGAGCAGATTTTCAATGGGTTCGTTAATTAAACCGGGCATCGGTAGAAGACTCTAATTTACTTAAATCAGGATTCACTCCCGAGAAGTTAAAATTAAGGATTAAATAACTATTTTTCTCTTCGGCAGGTTGTTGTGCAATATAGGTTTTACCAAAACTGACATCAAAATTTGCAGCCTCATTCACATCATAATAAGCCATCATAGTATTCAACCATAGCGATTTACCAAACCTGCGGGGACGAATCAAAAATCAATTCATCCAGCAAAAAATCCATCAGTAATTAATTTCCATCCGGTTTTGCCACGTCTGCCCTGCTACTTTCAAACCATCTGAAAACGGATTCGGCGGGCACTGAATGAACCGAAGTTGATGGAAAATCATACCCATACAAATAGTCGGGTTTGGCAGGATCGAAGCCTTTGAAATCGCTGCGCAGGAACTTTTTAAGGGGTAGATTTTGCTTCAGGATATCTCCTGCAACACATTTTGCCAATTCATAGGCGCCATACGGACTGAAATGGGTATTATCTTCCAGTGGCTGAGTCTGACCCGGATAAGTATTGGCAGGATGATGTACCAGCGCTTTCAGTGATTTTTCTTCACCCATGGCTTCTAACAACGTTTTGCTCATGGCATTCAGGTCGATTAATGGCACGTCGACTTCCTTTGACAATTGCCGCATGGCTTCGGGATAATCCCCGAGGGTATTGACAATCTTACCTTTATCATCAAACCGACGACGCATGGTGGATGTAACCAATACCGGTTGTCCGCCTTTTCTCCTGGCTTCTGAAATAAAAAATCTGAGTTCTTCTTTGTAAGTGGTGAATGGCTCCAGATAATTTCCTCCGGGTTTCTGATCGTTGTGGGCAAATTCTATCAAAAGGTAATCACCTTTTTTCATCATGCTGATAATCTTTTCTAATCTTCTTTCCCTTTTAAAAGCTTTCAGTGTTTCCCCCGATTCGGCATAATTGGCAACCACCACATTGCTTTTCAGAAAAACCGGAAGCATTTGTCCCCAGGAGGCATAAGGATCGTTCTCCTGATCGGTAACAGTTGAATTTCCGGCCAGGTAAATGACGGGCAGATGATCAGCTTTTTTGATTTTCATATCCTTCAACACCGGCTTTTCACCTGTTATTTCAATGGTAAGTTTATTATCCCAGTTGATGTAACTTCTTTCCCTTGGCTTGATTCTGACACTATCAGTTCCATTAATTTGTGGTGTACGAACATCCACCGCAATTTTGCAAATCTTTGTTTCACCCGGTTTTGTAACAATATTTTCCAGCATTAATCTACGCGATTCTGCTTTTACCATGTTGTGCGAACCATCCGGATTTCCTCCCAGTTTCATCGTAATCAGATAACGACCTTCGGGAAGTTCTTTGTTGATGATGACAGGGTTTAATGCAACTACTTTCAGCGTTAGTACCAGCAAAAATGCGGAAAGAATGGATTTGAAGTACATTAATTTATTATTTATATCATTGATTGGGGTTGATGAGAAAAAATGTGCTATTCCATATAAAATACTTCGGGCAACTGAATCGAAACGGGCGAATTATCCGGATTTGTTTCCATGATATCTGCCATATAAGCCCACCATTTCTGCACAATTGCTGTTGAACCCAAATCCTGCGAACCTCCTGCTCCACTGTTTTTCTGAACAGCAAACAGGATGTTGGTGTCTTTATCCCAGAAAATGGAATAATCATACACACCTGCATCCTTCAGGAGCTTCTTTAATTCAGGCCAGATTTCATTGTGCCGTTTTTCGTATTCAGCCTCAAAACCGGGCTTCAGAAACATTTTAAAAGCTTGTCTTGTCATTATTATTTTCTTTATGGTATGTTTAATAAATATCTGTTGTAGATGACGAACACGATCCAAATCACCTTTTCACTGCTTTCAACACCGATTCCTGTCCTTCATTATTTCTGATTTTAAAGAAATAAACTCCCACCGGCATTGCTCTTAAATCAACAACAATCAATTCATTTTCAGGCTTGTATTTATTTACAGATAACACCTGACCGTTAACATTGCAAAGCTGCAGCTGAATGGTTTCCGAATGATTCTGCATTTTGATTCTGAAGATTCCGCTGGTAGGATTTTCAAGAAATCCCGACTGAAGTTCGTTGGCAACCACGGTGGAAAGATTTTTAATGATTTTCACGGTACCACTGGTATATAATTCTGATAAATCCCAGGCCAGACTGGTATCAAGCAGGGGCAGATTGACTGTTTCAAAAGTGCCTGAAATTGCTCCGGCTTCGATGATTTTGTAAATGGCTCCTTCAACAAAAGTTCCGGAGTTCTTTACCAAATCGAGCGTTCCACTGCATGTCAGTGTTCCTGCCACAACCAATTTATCAGAAGTACCCGCAGCACCACCATTGATCTGGATGGTCAGTTTTGAACCGGAACGCAACACCAGACTATTGCTGAAAGTTAAAGTGCCAACCAAACTTGCTCCGGGTTGTGTTTCCGAACCGGATGACATGGAAGCTGCCCCGGCAACTGTTCCCGTACCTTTCAAAATCCCTGAACTCACCAATGAACCGGTAACTGATCCTGTCAGACTTAATGTACCTCCTGCAGAAACCACACAATTACCGCCTGTAGAACCGGACAAACTCATACTTGCATTATTTGCGACTGTCACCGTGCCGGTGCCCAAACTACCCGTAACATTTAAAATTCCTTCA
>JBILFS010000287.1:0-3585 GCA_044351455.1 Paludibacter sp.
AGAGTCGCGACTGGACTGAAAATCTGCGGTTAAACGAGGTAAAGCCAGTTCAACTTGCTGCCGGATTTGGTTCGGGTACCGGAGGTGCATCAGCATCATTTTTGGGAAATTCAATGGATTTTATGGCTGCAGAATTAACACAGGTGAAGGTAAAAGCGGCCAATATAATGAAGCCTGAAGATTTTCGAAACCGTGATTATTTACCACCTGTGACCATAGGAGCACGGATTTCTTATTCATTGAATAACAATTGGACTGTTGAAACGGGTCTTAGCTATACATGGCTGATGACCAGATTAAACGAAAGTTATTGGGGTAATTATCAGGCGAGTTTAAGTTTGCATTATTTGGGTATTCCCCTGAATTTAAGATATACTTTGATGAAGTCCGGGAAATGGAATTTCTATGGAAGTGCAGGTGTTATGCTCGAAAAGGGTATCTGGTCAGATTATAAGCAATTTCAGGATTGGGGTACTGCCGAATACAGAACTGAAGCTTCTCAGAAAATTGATGGAGTTCAATGGTCAACTCAGGCATCTGTAGGTGTGGAATACCAAATCAATAAATTAATGAACTGGTATTTTGAACCGGGCATCAACTATTTCTTTCAGAATGAACAGCCTTTTAGTATCAGAACAGAAATGCCTCTGGGCTTTGTGTTGAATGCAGGATTAAGATTTAAGATATAAGGAGATTATTATATAATATTACAAACTTCTCTCTATCCACCCTCCGGGGGTTAGGGGGCTAATCATAAACAAATGAAAACGTTATTTTTCCCTTTAATTTCACTGGTGTTGCTTATTACAGCATCCTGTAGTGAAAGTGTGACAGAAACAGTTACTTATAAAATCAACGAACCTGTTTTTATGTCAAGAGACGCCTTCCGGAGTTCAGTGAAAGTCAGTTCGACCCCTCACGAAATAACCGGATACGGAAAAATCAGTTATTATCAGGGTTATCTGTACATGTCGGAACCCGGAAAAGGTATTCACATCATCAACAACACCAATCCGGCTGCACCCAAAGTTGCTGGTTATATCGAATTGTTAGGAAATGCTGATATATCTGTCAGAAATAATGTATTATATGCTGATTCATACGTTGACCTGGTATGGTTTGATGTTTCGGTGCCTTCGAGTCCGGTATTAAAAGGCAGACTTCAAAACGTATTTCCGGAGGCTATGCCCATGATGCGTAATGGAGTAGGATTCGATTGGGATATGTGTTACGGAGAAAAGAAACAGGATGGTGTGATCGTAGGCTGGAAAGAAGTGGAAAGAACAGAAGATATTGATGATTACCGTGGAGGATGGTTCTGGCGCTGGGGATGGATGGAAGGTGATGTTTTGGCAACCTCCAAGGATATGGCTTCCAATGGCTCTTCAAATGGTGTCAATGGCTCTATGTCACGATTTACAATTTATTTAGATTATCTGTATACAGTTATCAATAATCAGATGACGATATTCAATCTGGGTAAGGAAAATCCTGAGGTGGCAGCCGACAGTATTTACATCGGATGGAATGTGGAAACAATCTTCAGCAATAAAAACAATATGTTCTTCGGTACTCCAACCGGCATGTTGATTTACTCTGTGGAAAATCCTCTGAAACCAGTCTTTAAGTCGTCGATTCAGCATGTTTTTGGATGCGATCCGGTAGTAGTTGAAGATGATATTGCTTATGTGACAGTTCATTCAGGCGTAAATTGCCGAACCGGTACAACTGTCAACGATTTAATTATTATTGATGTAAAAGATGTCACCAAACCCAAACAAATTGCTTCTTATGCCATGACCGAACCCAAGGGATTGGGAATAGATAACAAAAAATTGTTTATTTGTGATGATGGTTTGAAAATATTTAAAGCAGATGATCCGATGACCATCATGGCCAATAAACTTGCTCATTATAAGGGCATGGCAGGTTATGATTTGATACCATTCAATAATGTGTTGATGATGATAGCCGAAGAAGGAATTTATCAGTATGATTATAGTAACGTGAATAATATCAGGGAATTAAGTTTTCTGCCTGTGAAGAAGGCTAATTAAGCATTTGCCAGTTTGTTTCAGAATAAAGACCGGATTGATTTTTTTCATTCCGGTTTTTTTTGTAATTTTGCACCGAAATAACAATACTTCATTATGAAACGTATTCAAATCATCAACGGACCGAATCTGAATCTATTGGGAAAGAGAGAACCCACAGTGTATGGCAATCAGACCTTTGAAGCGTATTTTGAAGAACTCAAATCAGTTTATCCACAGGTTGAGTTAACTTATTTTCAATCCAATACCGAGGGTGAACTTATCAATAAAATACATGAAACAGGTTTTTCTGTGGATGGTATTATCATCAATGCGGGAGCTTATACGCATACCTCAGTGGCCATTGCCGATGCGATTCGTTCGATTACCACGCCGGTTGTAGAGGTACATATCTCCAATGTTTTCAAAAGAGAAAGTTTCCGTCATCATTCTTACTTATCAGATGCCTGCAGGGGTTGTATCGTTGGTTTCGGACTCGATTCGTACCGCCTTGCCATCGAATCATTTTTAAAATAAATATGAAAGCTACCAAAATTGTTGCCACTATCAGCGATAAACGTTGTGATGTGGATTTTATTCGTGAACTATATACCGAAGGAATGAATGTTGTGCGTATGAATTCTGCGCATTTACAACGGGAAGGATTCCTGAAAATTATTAATAATGTGCGGACTGTCAGCAGTCAGATTGCCATTCTGATGGATACCAAAGGTCCGGAAGTGCGTACTACAATTGCCGAAGACGATGCTATTGAAATTAAATCCGGAGATATAATCAAATTGAAAGGTAATCCTGATGCAATTTCCACAAAGGATTGTATATGTGTTAATTATCCCCATTTTGTGCGGGATTTGAATGTGGGCGACAATGTGTTATTCGATGATGGGGAAATTGATTTGAAAGTGGAATCAAAAGAGGCGGATTGTTTGGTATGTACTGCGCTCAATGAAGGAGTCCTCGGAAGCCGGAAAAGTGTGAATGTGCCGGGTGTACGCATCAATCTTCCATCGCTGACTGCAAGAGATAAGGAAAACATCTTATTTGCCATCGAACAAAAAATTGATTTTATTGCACACTCGTTTGTTCGTAACAGGCAGGATTTGAAAGACATACAGAAGATTCTGGATGAACATGAAAGTCCGATCAAAATCATTTCCAAGATTGAAAATCAGGAGGGAGTGGATAATATCGATGAAATTCTGGAACATACCTATGGGGTGATGATTGCGCGTGGTGACCTGGGTATTGAAGTTGCGCAGGAAAAAATCCCGGGCATTCAACGCAGGTTGATCCGCAAATGTGTGAAAGCTAAAAAACCGGTTATCGTGGCAACGCAAATGCTTCATTCCATGATTAAAAATCCGCGTCCTACCCGTGCCGAGGTTACAGATATTGCAAATGCCATTTATTACCGTACAGATGCGTTGATGTTGAGTGGAGAAACTGCTTATGGTAAATATCCTGTTGAAGCGGTAAGAACCATGGCATCCATTGCGTTTGAAGCTGAAAAAACAAAAATGTCGGAAAATGA
>JBILFS010000288.1:0-3582 GCA_044351455.1 Paludibacter sp.
CAACCATCAAATCGAAAAAGGGAGCCAACAGTTACAATAATTTCGACACCAATCCTGCTCATTACATATTAAATCTTATTCCGGATGACCCGGAAACAGCCAAAAACAAAGTTATTACCTATGCAGGACGCATTCAGGGAGGCGATTTCAAATGGACATTCAACAATGCCGTGGATGATGTTTCCTATGCGGTAAACACTGCTATGAAATCGGCGCTTTCGGGCTACAAAACCACACTGGTAGCCATTCAGGGGGAAGAAACGAGTACGGGAAGCAGTCAGACCCTGACATCCACAAACAATATCTCCCAAACTGTTTCAACTGGAATTGCCATAGAGCAAATCGTTTTCACCTGGGGTGGAGATGCCACGGATGCCTCTGTGACCGGTTTGCCTGCATCAGGATTGATAATTACTAAAAACGCCACGGCAAAAACCATCACCATTTCGGGAACACCAACGGCTAATGTCAGCTACAGTGTAACTACCAGTGGTGCAACCGGCACACCGGCCACACTCTCAGGAACAATTACCGTTACGACAGGTGGCAATACCGGTGGCGATTATGTACACAATTTTACCGCATCGGGCAAGACAAGTACATACTTCAGCATAACCGGCAATTTATCAACCAGTTATGGCACCGTAAATTACGCCGGTCTGACACTCACCCAATGTCTGAAATTGGAATCATCCACCGTAGTAAGTTTCACTGCAAGTTCTGCGGGATCCCTGACTCTGGTTTTCAACAGTGCCTATACCGGAAGTGTAAATATTGATGGTACTTCATACACCCCATCAGCAGGAATAATAACACTCAATCTGAATGCCGGGCAACATACCATCATGAAAGGAAGTGGTTCTAATTATTTATTTTATATGAGTTTTGCAGGATTGAATGCGACTGAAATTAATCAACAAATTTTAATATCTTTACAGCCGAATCCTGTGAGCGACAGACTATTGATTGAAGGCACCGATGAAACTTTGCAGGTTTCGGTTTACAATTTAGCTGGCAGGGAAGTTATGCGTAAAACCGGCGTGTGGAAATCGCTGGACATTTCAGGTCTTTCCGAAGGGATGTATCTCGTCAGAATTTCCGACGGAAAACATCAGTATAACTTTAAGATAAATAAATATTAAAATATCGATAGAGTATCACAATCATAATCAATCATAACCAAAACTTATCAGGATGGCAAATACCATGAACCGCAGAAATTTTCTGACAAAATCGGCCGCGGGAGCCGCAGGTGTAATTATGACATCAGCACCCCTTTTTGCTGCAGCTGCAAAAAAGGAGAATTTATCCGAAAAGCGTACAAAAACACGGGTAGCCGTTATCGGAACAGGCTCCAGAGGCACCAGGATGTGGGGAAAAACAGTTCTTACTAACTACGGCGATCTGGTGGAATATGTGGGATTGTGCGATACCAATCCGGGCAGACTGGAAGCTTCGAAAAAATTCATGGGTGCCACCTGCAAAACCTACAGCGATTTTGAACTGATGATGAAGGAAACAAAGCCTGATATACTGATTGTTACAACGGTAGATGCTTTGCACGATCAGTTTATCATCCGCGGACTGGAACTGGGTTGCGATGTGTTGACTGAGAAACCGATGACGACAGACGAAAATAAATGTCAGGCCATCCTGGATGCCCAGCAACGCACCGGCAAACAGGTCATTGTAACTTTCAACTACCGTTATTCGCCACACCGGGCAAAAATCTGGGAACTGATTAACAAGGGAGAAATAGGCGAAATCACATCAGTGGATTTTCACTGGTATCTGGATACGAGTCATGGCGCCGATTATTTCCGTCGCTGGCATCGTCGCCGCGAATTTGGCGGTTCCCTTTGGGTACACAAAGCTTCCCATCATTTTGATTTGCTGGGATGGTGGTTAAACTCAGAACCGGAAGAAGTATTCGCCTATGGTTCATTGGATTTCTATGGCAAAAACGGCAAACAACGCGGCACAAACTGTCGTACTTGCGACCATAAAAACACCTGTGATTTTTACTGGGATGTGACCAAAAACGACTACTATAAAATGCTTTACACCGACAACGAGCAATACGATGGATATCTGCGCGACGGATGTGTTTTCAAAGAAGACATCGACATTTTCGACAAGATGTGTGCCTCCATCAAATATGCCAACGGTGTACAGGTATCGTATTCGTTGACCGCCTACTCCCCTTACGAAGGCTACAGGATAGCCTTCAATGGCACCAAAGGCAGGATTGATGCCTGGATCCAGGAAAGCAATCCGACCCACGACGGTGAATATGACGAAATCATGGTCACACGCAATTTCGGTTCACGCAGTTACATCCGCATCCCCCAATCGGAAGGACATGGCGGAGGTGACAAACTGCTGCATGATAAAATCTGGAAAAAAATGCAGGAAGATCCCATGAAACAATCTGCCAACGTACGCGACGGTGCCTTTGCCATCCTCACAGGAGTCGCAGCACGAAAAAGTTGCGACACAGGCAAACCTGTGAAGATTGGGGATTTGACGACGCTGAAGCCGGAGGGCGTGAAGAAGGGGTGAGGATGAGTTTTTGTAACAAACTGACGGCAAATACAGAAAACAGTACCATTCCTGCGTAGGGATATCAATTCACTTTATGCGATTATAAGTGTGTTGAATTAAACTTTATTTTATCCCCCTTGCATCAAGTGCTTTCTGATAATTCCGGGCATTTACCATATGCTCCTCCCCTGTCACTGCAAAATTATGTTGCCCGTTCAACAATTCACTGGCACACATAAACAGATAATCATGTTTTTCGTAATTCAGTACAGCATCAATACACTGAATGGATGGCAGTCTGATGGGTCCGGGAGGCAATCCTGTATTTTTGTAAGTATTGAATGGTGATGAATAGCGGATATGTTTGAATAACACCCGTTTGATAGTAAAATCGTTCAACGCAAAGCGAATAGTAGGACAAGCCTGCAGTGGCATGCCTGTTTTCAGCCGGTTAATGTATAATCCCGCAATGATGGGATGTTCTTTTTTGTTATTTGTTTCCTCTTCAATGATAGAAGCCAGCGTTATCACTTCATAGAGCGACAAAGGAATCTCATCCGCTTTGGCGCGTCGTTCTTTTGTCCAGAATTTATCAAACTCCTTCTGCATTCTGGTGAAAATACCCGTGGCATCTGTATCCCAGAAAATCTCATAGGTATTGGGAATAAACAAACTTACAGCAACATTTATATCCAGTTCAAACTGACTCAAAAACGCAGAATCATTGAGCAAATTCAATATTTCCGCTGAATCGGGCATCAGGTATTCTGATAATCTTCCTGCCAGTTGTTCCTTGGTTCTGATATTGTTAATTTTTACTTTGACAGCATCCTGCCTGCCACTTCTCAGTTTTCTCAGTAAACTGAAATTGTTCATTCCATTTTTGATGATATACCTACCTGAACGCACTTTACTTCCATATCCGGCAACGAAACTTGCTGCACGAAAAGTTAAAACACTGCTGATAAAATCTGATTTTTCAAGCGTATCAATCAATTGTGAGTAATCTGTTCCGGGGTAAATATAAAGATTTTCTTT
>JBILFS010000289.1:0-3568 GCA_044351455.1 Paludibacter sp.
CTTCTACTGTTAAACCGTCATCCGGATTGTTAATAACTTTAATGTGTTGTGAATTGCAATATCCCGGTGTACCTCCAGAGCCATTTGTAGAGCACGAATACCAATTACTTCTATTTCTTGATGGTATATTCGCAATTGCCTTTTCCAGCGAAATTCCTTTGGTATTATGTAGCAAAACATGGTGCATCTGATCTTCCCAGTAAAAATCATCATAAACTATACTCCGGGTTTTATCAAACAGCGCAATCGTTCCTGATTCATTGGATAAGGGATACATACTCATCTTTATAATTTTTACAGTATCGGCACATTGATGGAAGTCCTGAATTCTTGCAGAATCCTGAGTCAAAACAAGGTATGAGAAGGGTTCGATCAATGTTCCTGGTGGAAATAATTTTCCGGTTTGGTACGAACCATCCGATTTCATGGTGGCAATAATTAAGTCCGATAAATCCAATAATTTTTCGGTGGGATTGAATAATTCCACATATTCGGATGAACTGTCGTTGGGGTTAAACATAATCTCATTAAAATAGATTTCATCAACTAAAGGGATATCACTTAATACAAGAAACTTTGTGCTGTCAGTTAATTTGATTCCGGAAAAATCAGTAATTCCCGAAATCAAAATTTCATGACTTTTCCATTGCTTTGGAAACCGTTTCGGAAATACAGTTATTGCAGTATCCCCCGGATGTATAAAAACATCTTTTAATGGCTGAAATTGATCTTCGTACCTGAGTTGAAATGACTGAAACTTTACCGGTTCAGAAAAAACAAATTGCAATCCTTCTCCTTCAACAACCGACAGACTTTTCCATAACGGCGGTATTGTATCAGGAGTTTCAGCTCCTTCAATCCTGACATCATCGAAATAATAGAATGAACCTGTTGTCGAAGTACAGGTGTAGGATAATCCGAAAAATCCGGATTGCTGAATCGCATGATGAATCGCCTCCCCTTCCATGAAATAATCCAATTCGAATTTTAGTTTGGAATACAAAACAAACCTTCCTTTTACATCTCTGGTAACTTTTATTGAAATATCAACAGTTTTTCCGTCGGTTCTTTTATCAACACCGTCAATAATTCTTGTTTTTTTAAAACCTTCCTGAAAGTACAACGATACTTCGTCATTCGTATTCCCTATCTGTACAAAGTAGCCATTCAACCCGCTTTCTACTGATGAAACATCTGAAATGATGTATAAATTTACGTAATTTGAGGATGATGTAGCGTAATCTATTCTGACATTGCATTCCCATGATGCTTTATATATGGCATCAGAATTAGTAAAGAGGGTGTATGTACCAGTACTTTGAGAACATGATTGCAGTTGAAAATCAGAATTGACCTTAAACATGTCGGTTGATCCAAACCAGGAGGGTGTTTTTGTAAAATTTCCATCATCAAAAGACTCTTTTAAGCCGGACTGAAGATGAAAAACTACAAAAACCAACAAAAACAGCGTTAAATTTTTCATTTTTCTTGTAAACAGGTCAAAAAATTAGTAAATTTGCAACCCCTTAAATATCAGATTGATTTTGAATTTAAGTTTGCTGTTGCAAAGATATAAAAGAACAAATAAAATTAAAAAACAAACCATATTAAAATAAATTAAAAAAATGAAAGTTGCAATTGTTGGTGCCAGTGGTGCTGTAGGACAGGAATTTTTAAGGGTTTTGGAAGAAAGAAATTTTCCATTAACCGAATTAGTGCTTTTCGGATCAAGCCGGAGTGCAGGAAAGGTGATTGAATTTATGGGACAGAATCTGACCATCAACGAATTAAAACATGGTGATGATTTCAAAGGATTTGATATTGTGTTTACATCAGCAGGGGCAAGTATCTCTAAAGAATATGCCGAAGATATTACCAAATTCGGTGCAGTAATGATTGACAATTCCAGCGCTTTCCGAATGGAAAACGACATTCCACTTGTTGTACCTGAAGTAAATGCAGCTGATTCAAAATTGCGTCCGAGAGGAATAATTGCAAATCCTAACTGTACAACCATTCAAATGGTTGTTGCTTTAAAGGCAATCGAAAACCTGTCGCATATTAAAAGAGTTCATGTGTCAACTTATCAGGCGGCATCGGGAGCCGGTGCAGCAGCAATGGACGAGCTTGCCCTTCAATACAAACAAGTATTATCGGGAGAAGAAGTGACCGTAAGTAAATTTGCATATCAGTTGGCTTACAATCTTATTCCCCAAATTGATGTATTTACCGACAATGGTTATACAAAAGAGGAGATGAAAATGTATCACGAAACACGTAAAATTATGCATTCGGATGTAGAAGTGAGTGCCATGTGTGTACGCGTTCCTGCATTGCGGGCGCATTCTGAAAGTGTTTGGGCTGAAACTGAAAAACCATTATCAGTAGATGAAGTAAGAGCAGCCTTTGAAAGAGCTCCGGGAGTAGAGGTTATTGACAATCCATCAGAAAAAAAATATCCAATGCCTTTGTTTTTATCCGGAAAAGATCCTGTTCATGTGGGTCGTATCAGAAAAGATCTTTCTAACCCAAATGGCATAACTTTCTGGTGTGTAAGCGATCAGATCAAAAAAGGTGCTGCACTAAATGCTGTTCAGATTGCTGAATATTTGATTACGGAAGGCGACATTAAAAAGTAATGTGTAAAATTTGACGTATTTAACACTATTATTTGTTATATTTATAAGAAGCAGCAACAACAATCTGCTTCTTTTTTTATTTTTGTGTTTCGAAAACGAAAATACGGTAAGCTTATGAACAAAATAATTTTAATATTAACGCTTTTATATTTAACTGTTTCTACAGAGGCATCTTTAAATAACGAAGCAACTGATCCATGGAAAGAAATGAACAAGGTGCTCAGGAATATTAAAACCCCTAAGTTCAGGAATAAAGCATTTCTAATAACAGACTTTGGCGCCAAAGAAGGTATTGAAGATTATTCTAATAACAGCATTAACAAAGCAATCAATTTTTGTCACTCGAAAGGTGGTGGAAAAGTTATAGTACCAAAAGGCGTATTCTATACCGGTCCGATTACCCTTAAAAGCAATGTAAATCTTCATTTATCGGAAGGGGCGATTTTGAAATTTTCAACAAACCCTGCTTTATATGTCCCTTATGTTTATTCCCGCTGGGAAGGTTGGGACTGTATCAATCTCAGACCGCTGATTTATGCTTACAAAGAAACAAATATTGCAGTAACAGGCAAAGGCATTCTGGATGGTCAGGCAAATAACGAAAACTGGTGGCCATGGAAAGGTCGGACTGAATATGGCTGGAAGACAGGCATGATATCTCAGGAGTGGAATGGGACAAAGGAGAATGGCGGAAGAAACAGGCTTTCGTCTATGGAAGAACAAAATATTCCATGGCAAAACCGGATAATGACTGAAGCAGACAGACTCAGGCCTGCTTTTATCGAACCACAGAAATGTAAAAACATTCTTTTCGAAGGATTTACAATTATCAACTCACCTTTTTGGTTGCTTCATCCTTTGATGTCAGAAAATATTATTGTAAGAGGATTAACTTTAAAAAGTCATGGACCAAATAATGATGGATGTGA
>JBILFS010000290.1:0-3562 GCA_044351455.1 Paludibacter sp.
CCATCCCATCAAAAACAATTCTGTCTGGACGATATTTATACCCCCCCGGAACAAGAATTGTAGTTTCATTTTTAACCTTCAAACCTGGTCTGAACCACTTTTCAACTTCGGGTTGGGAAAGGAAAGTATTCAATTCCTGATCAATATATTTTCCTTCTTCAGGTGAAATTCTACCCTGTCGGATAAATTCACTAACATAGTTACTGATATCGGCGATGGTTTTTATATTACAAAGAATTTCATGCATCAAAAGACCAAAATCCAAAGGATTTGCAAGATTATTTTCTTCATCTGCGAAATGATAATAACGATGTTTCACTTTCAGCCTTCCTGTAATATCGGTAACCGGATAATCTCTTACAACTCTCTGATTTTCTGGTTTTTTAGTTTTTGAAACGACCTTTCTTTGTTCACCAATGATGATGGAGTTGCTATCATTATTAAAATTCGATTTGTATTCATTTGAATGATTTACTACTGCATTGTAAATCATATCTCCAATGTTTGTAAGTTTGGATGTGGATACATCCTTTGGAAGCGGACAATGCACAATCAATTCATGTTCAGGTCTGGTGAATGCTACATAAGTAAGATTTAAACTATCTATATATGTGTGCATCAGTTCTTTGTAATATTGAGGCGCAAAAATGCTTTTAGCAAGTACCGAAGAATATTCCACCGGAATCAATGGAATTTCACTAAATGGCATAACATCAGTCTCACACCAAAAGATATTGCGTTTTGTACTGTCAATATCCCAGTCGCAAAACGGGATAATCACAACCGGGAAATCCAGTCCTTTGGATTTATGAATAGTCATGATGTTGAAAGCCTGATCATTTTCCGGCGTTGCAATGCATTCTTTATAGCCTGTTTTTTTCCACCAGTTTAGGAAGGAATTCAAATCCGAACTTTTTTTTGTTGAAAAACGGAAAACCAAATCCTGAAATGCCTGAATGAAAATTACATCATCATGCCAGGAACATATGTCCAAAGCACCAATAACCTTTTCAGTAAATTCAAATAATGGCACATTTCTATAGCTTTGTATGGTCTGATTATCTTCATCAGTAAAAAGAAATGCAATTTTATTTTCATGCTTCAATAATGCCGGTTCAATAGCTTGTTCTGATTTGAAGCCCAGGCGACCTCTTGCATATTCATAACTAAGAATCAAGCGGTTGATTTCATCATCCGGATTAACAAGCACATTTAACAAACTGAGAAGAAATCTGACAGAAGGAGAGGAGCATATCAATAAACCTTTATTGCTCATTACATTATAACTCAAATCGGGTCTTGCAGTTTCAGAATTTTTATATTGAAGTAAATGATTGATAACCTGCACTTCCTCCTTGTTTTCTCGCACCAGAATGGCAATATCGCCTGGTTTGTAACCATTATCCTGCAGATTTTCAAGTAAACCGGGTAATTCATTCAAACTGAGTGTTTCAAATTTTTCACCAGCAACTTTTGTGTCAAAAAATCGGATTTTCACATAACCCTCGCCTGCTTGTTCCGAGACCTTTTGTTCAATATCCTTGTAAGCATTCTCGATTTTGGTATTTAATTCCGAATCAACTTCTTCCGCAGTGTTCGAAATTACTTCATTGAGTTTTTCCTGCAACAACTTTGAACCATTTGCAAAAAGAATATTATTGAATCCTATGATGTTTCTATCGCTTCTCCAGTTGGTTTCCAGCGCACTGCTTTTTATTTCATTTCCTGCAAAATCGGCATAAACCTGACTGTCAAGTAATTTCCAGTCGGAATTGCGCCATCTGTATATACTTTGTTTGACATCTCCAACCAGCAGATTATCATTATTTTCTGAAAGGCTGTTGCTGATTAAAGGCAAAAAGTTTTTCCATTGTAAAACGGATGTATCCTGAAATTCATCAATCATAAAATGATCGAGTCTGACACCTGTTTTTTCGTAAATAAAAGGAGTATCACTGTTGTCGATGATTCTATTTAAAAGCAGGTTTGAGTCAGATATCAGCATAACCTGTTGATCGGCAGTGAGTTTCTTGATCTGAACTGCCAGATCAGATAATATCCCCAGTGTGTTCAGATTTTTTAAGATAATAATTGATGAATAATATTCTTTTGATTCAAGGAAAATCATGTTGATAATTTCCTGCATTTGAGCTTGCAGGCAATTTGCATAAACGCGCTCAATCGCTTCTTTAATTCCGGAGGAAGCTTTGGCTGTATAGCAATTGGAAACATCCTCCGACATTTTTATGAAAGTATCGGTAATATGGAGATCGCCCCTGACTACTTTTGTCAGGTTAAATATGGAAGATCTCGAACCACCTTTGAAATCACTTAGCTCAAGACCGTTATTTTGAATGGCTTGTAAAGCATCTTTTGCAAGTTGCATCACCTTGTTTTCAAAATCTTTTTTAATTTTCAGAAGATTCTGTTTGTATTTATTGAGGAATTCTCGTTCATGAAGCTTTTGATTTGTAATATCCGCTTTATGTTGATAGCTTTCTTTGAAGATTTCGAAACCCAGGCTTTTAATTGTATTTCGCAAATTCCAGGTTTCCGATTTTTCGATTTTTTCTTCTGCAAAACCGCTCAGCCAATCCAGTAAAAGTTTGTTTTTATCTTCCTCTAAATCCATGAATAGCTGATCTACAGCCTGATCCAGAACCGATTCGGTATTTAGCTCAAGTTCGTATCTGCCATGAATGCCGATATCGCGCGCAAAAGCTCTGATGATATTCTGAAAAAAACTATCGATGGTGTTGATTGAAAAAGAAGAGTAATCATGCAGAATCTGAATCAGCATTTTCAATGACCTGCGGGTGATTTCTTCGTTACTCAAGCCCTTTTTACTGCTGATTTCTTTACTGAAACCGGTTATCTCTCCTGACGCCATTTTTGATAGTTCGAGAATAATGCGCGATTTCATTTCCTCAGTAGCTTTATTGGTGAAAGTTACTGCTAAAATCTTCTGATGGAGTTTGCTCTTATTCTCATCGAATAATAATCCAATGTAATCACCGGTTAATCTGTACGTTTTTCCGGATCCAGCAGAAGCGCGGTAAATTTTCAGCATCAGTTTCTTTTCTTTTCGAAAAAGGATTTCATAAGCTGACTACATTCTTCAGCCAAAATACCATGACTAACTGTTGTTTTTGGATGAATAGCCTGTGGCGCAAAACGCAGGAAACCTCTTTTTTCGTCTGAAGCTCCAAAAACAATTCTGCTGATTTGCGACCAGCCCAATGCCCCTGCACACATCACACATGGTTCAAGAGTGACATATAAGGTGCAATCGACCAGATATTTACCGCCTAAAAAATTTGCAGCAGATGTAATTGTCTGCATTTCAGCATGGGCAGTAATGTCTGTTAAAGTTTCAGTCAGATTATGTCCTCTGGCAATGATTCTGTCGCGACAAACAATGACTGCACCTACCGGAACTTCATCTTTTTCATAGGCCTTTTTAGCTTCCTGCAAAGCCTGATTCATAAAATATACATCAGGGTTTATGTCTCTGCTGTCATTTTCATTGTAATAAGAAATTCCGGCCATCAGGAAGTTAATT
>JBILFS010000291.1:0-3561 GCA_044351455.1 Paludibacter sp.
TACATTTGATGCTGATAATAGTAGCGGAAGCAGCAATGTTTTAGCAGATATCAGTTCACAAACAAAACTATTTGGAACCAATGCCAATCGGCTACAGGCAACACTACAGAACTTAAGCGACAAAGCTGTTTTCAAATTTGTGACCCCGGTTACTGTTAGATCCAACCAGGTTATCAGTACATTTATACATGCGGATTTGTCATACAACAGTCTGGAATTCGTATTTTCAGCAGGTGCAGACACCAGAATAATCAAACTCTGTGATTTGACATTTGTTGGTTGGGAATTGAAAGAATGCGGACTCACAAGTCTTGCAAAGGATACTGATTATCAATTAACTGCAATACGATTGAACAGAACAGCACCATATCTTTTCAGTTCAACATCAAGTGTTTTACTTGATAATTTATTGCTCGGAAATAAATTCTATTCAGGTTTTAAAGATGAAAAAGTTGAGCAATTAATTGTTTATCCGAATCCTGCTGATGCATATATCAATGTGAAAAATGAAAATGAGTCAACATTACAATTAGAGTTGTTAAATTCATCGGGACAAAAAATCAGAAATCAGGCAGGTAATAGCATGTATACAGGCGACTTACCTGAAGGATTTTATATATTGAGAATTAACAGCAACAATCAGAAGATCACCCGTACTGTTATTATCAATCGTTAATAAATTTGAAGCCCCGGATAAAATCACTTCATCCGGGGCTTCCATTTATACAAACTAAAATTATATGAGATTAATTATGAGAAATCATATTTTCTGATTCGATGTAACAAATAGTTTCACCTTTTTGAACCATTTCGCCCTGTCTTTTTTGCACAGATACTATCCTTGAATTTCTGATATTCTGAATATGTTCCAATCCGTATTTTGTTTGAATAGAACAAAGCAAATCATTCATTTTCAAAACCTTACCCAATACAGGCTCCGTAGATTGTTCGTGAAAATCCAGTTCCCAAAGAATGGTTCCTGAAACAGAAGATTTAACCGGCTCTGCATTAGGATACATGATTTTCTTAACAGTAATATCAGGCATATCCACTTTTGAATATTTCTCTCTGATAGCAGCTTCAAGTTCTTTTTCGAAACGACGTTTTGCTTCTCCTGATTTAAAATCACGATATTGTTTGTCATGCATCGCAAATTCGAACAGTTCTTCATCATCCTTGCCTCTCTTCCAGCCCTTCTCCTTCATCTCGGCAATAAATTTCGGCAACTCATCAGGATAGTTCGATTGAGGATCACCTGTAAAGAATTCAAAATTATTTTTCTTTGCCAATTCAATAATTTCCGGATCGAGCGGACCGGGAAGCTGACCAGCCTTACCAAGAATCATATCCCATGTGTTTTTATCGATCATTTGCCAACGTCCCTGACCTTTAATCAGATTCATTACATTCATCAAAGCGACATTTTTTACATACTGACTGTAAGGAGTTACCAATGGTGGATAACCAAGCTTTGGCCATATAAAGTTTACTTCCTCGAATAATTTAACCAGCAATTCATCCTCACTTAATTCAGGTTGACCCTTACCTTTCAGGAAAGAATTGATACCTGCATGAACAGCTTTCAGGTCGGCCATCAACGAACCCATCATTCCACCCGGTAAACCACAGCCTACCAACAGGGAAGTCATGTATTTATTTCTTTCATCAATGAAATAACCCAGGAAATCATCAATAAAGCTCTGCGTCATTTTTCTGGCTTTCATATAAGCATTCATGTTGATTTCAGGAACTTTGAAACCCGCATCTTTCAACATAGCCTGTACAGAAATAACATCCGGATGAACCATACCCCATGAAAGAGGCTCCATGGCAACATCAAGATAATCAGCACCAGCTTCTGCAACTGCGAGCATAGAAGCCATAGAGAAACCAGGTCCTGAATGTCCGTGATACTGTATAACAATATGAGGATGAGCAGTTTTAATAGCCTTTACGATTTTTCCCAACATTACCGGACGACCGATACCTGCCATATCCTTCAAACAAATTTCATCAGCACCACCAGCAATCAGTTTCTCAGCCATATCAATAAAATATTCGGCATTATGAACTTCTGAAAAAGTGATACACATGGTTGCCTGAGCAATCATACCAGCTTCCTTTGCCCATTGAATAGATGGGATAATATTTCTGACATCGTTCAGTCCGCAAAAAATACGCGTAATATCAGTGCCCTGTGCCTTTTTTACCTTATACATCAGTTTTCTGATATCTGCAGGAACCGGATTCATGCGAATACCATTCAGACCTCTGTCGAGCATATGAGTTTTAATTCCAACTTCGTTGAAAGGTTTTGTAAATGCCCTTACAGAATCATTCGGATTCTCACCAAAAAGGAGATTTACCTGCTCGGATGCACCACCATTTGTTTCCACGCGACTGAAACAACCCATTTCAATAATCAGGGGAGCAATTTTTTCCAACTGATCTTTGCGGGGAACATACTTTCCTGATGACTGCCACATATCCCTGTAAACGAGACTAAATTTAATTTCTTTCATCTGTTAATTCATTTTTAATTTAACGATACAAAGATAAAGCATATTTTTCAATTAAAGAAATTTTTCTTTAATAATTATGGAAATATTTCCATAATTATTGTTAATTGACTTACTATCATGATTTTAACTTATCACATTTTCAAATAAAATTTTATTTATACAAATCTTGTAACAATTTACTAAGGAATATTCATTTTCTGTATTTTTATACAATTATATCAACTTAAACAAGGTATGAATATTACATAAAAATTAAGATAAGCATCCTTCAGGTTTTAACAAACCTCATATTCACTGTTATTCATCCTGTTTTCTGTTTATACCTGAATTTTTTAATAATTATCTGAATCCGAACATTTTTTTTGCAATTTTTGTTAATTAATAAAATCAAATGTATATCTTTGTAAGTCACTGAGTTTACATACAACCGCAAATTAATACACATAAAAAATAATTAGTTATGAAAAAAAGTATGATTAAAGCCTCCCTTGCGGGGTTTATTTTACTGATGCTTCTGACTTACTCCTGTAAAGATCCTGTCTACGACATTAAAAAGAAAGGTATTGATACAGAAATTAAGGTCGGTGGCGATTCCCTTGCGATTCCTATCGGAAAGACCGACACATTAAAACTTTCTGATTTCCTGAATGCAGATGATTTGGAATTTCTTAAAACGATGGAAAATGGCGGATACGGTTTTACTATGTCTGATTCAATTCCACCGATGGAAGATTTACTAAAAAACCTCGACAAAAGCAAGTTAAGTTTTGCAGATCAGGTTTTCAACCAAAGCACTTCACTCAATTTCGGCGATCTCGACATTGGCGATTTTAAAATACCGGGAATTGTAATGAAAGATACAATGAGCATGAATATCCCAAAAGTTGAAATTGGTGATATATCCCCTACAGTTAATATCCAAAAGGATTTTGAAATTAACGTAAAAGATTATGCACCGGATGAAACCAAGCTTACGATTGCTAATATTGACAAAGAAAGCAGAGAGGACAGCGTAATTGCCCATATTGTTGACCCGAAT
>JBILFS010000292.1:0-3556 GCA_044351455.1 Paludibacter sp.
AGTTCTTTATTTAAATCAATTTTTAAATCTACATAGTCCTGCGCCGGACTGGGAAAACCTGCCGCAATGCCACCCTCTGCCATGGGAAGTCGCAATACTGAATCGACATTGGCAGAGAAGAATTCGAGATTGGAAGAAGTGGAAAGTTTTGAAAAAGACATTGTATAAAGGAATAAAAAAAATGAACCACATAGTCACATAGGAAACATAGTTTTTAAATTAAATTCATTTCAGAACAGATTTTCCTGATCAGTCAATCTCATCTTTGAAATTTCATCAGGATTTCTATGTTATCTATGTGTCTATGTGGTTCAAATAAAAAACTTATCAGAATTTATACCTGATTGACAGACAAGCATTACTGCCACTCAACCAAACCGGAAGAGGATTAATAAAATACAAACCGGGTCTGTAATCCAGTGAAGCAACCAGTGGTAAATCTTTGATCTTGAAATTATACTCAATTCCAGCCTGACCTACAATGCCGACACTAAGTCCGCCAAAAAGGCCCAAACCTACACCACCACCATAATACCAGTTTAAACCATCAGTTACCGAAGAAAGATCTTTCACCCAATGATAAACACCATGGGCATACAAGCCACCGCCCCAACCGTTAAGACCTAAATCGGCTTCAATTCTGTTAGCATCACCCATAGGATGCCAGTAAGACGCCTCAATACCATTTGCCAACCTTAAACCGATGGCTTTACCATCTACCTGAGCTGTTGAAACTGCGGCAAAACCTACCATCAGGACTGCCATTAATAACACTTTTTTCATAAGTAAAAAAATTTAAAATTAATAATAGAGAAAATTTAAATATAGTTTTGAGATTTAATATCCATTTCAATAATATCCTTTTTTGAATAACCCACTCAAATACCAAAGACCTGCAATCGTATCAATCCTTAATCATGCCAGTCACCATACTGTTGAATCAATGTTATCAACCTGTCAACAGCCTCTTCCTCATTTATTCCCCTTTCGATGCATTCCTTTTTTTTATACAAACTCACTTTTCCCCTGCCGGCGCCTACATAGCCATAATCCGCATCAGCCATTTCACCCGGACCATTTACGATACAACCCATCACGGCGATTTTCAAACCTTTCAGATGTGAAGTTCTGGCTTTTACACGGGCAATAACAGTCTGCAGTTTGAACATCGTTCTTCCGCAACCAGGGCAGGAAATATATTCCGTTTTGGAAATACGCACACGGGCAGCCTGCAGGATACCAAAGGCCACTGAATTATAATCCTTCATATCCGGCAATCCGGCACTAACTACTTCAGGTTCAATGAAAATTCCGTCACCAAAACCATCTAACAGAAGCGGTCCTAAATCCGCAGCTGCTTTTATCTGAAGTTCCTGCACATTATCGATGCGATATTTGCGACATAGCACGACGGGTGTCTCAATTCCTTCAATCAAAAGTTTATGAAAAAATGCCCGCATCTCCCCTACCTGATTCTGATGTTCCGAATGCAACAAGACAACCACATCCGATGAATTCTTCAACCGGTCAATTATCTGATTGTTAAGTTCTTTATATTGCAATTTCAAAAAACACTTTCCCGTATTTTCTGAGTTTACAAATTCAGGAAGATTTAAAACAGGATAGTTTTTATCCAAATGTGAGTAAACCCTTCCCTCTTTCATCAGAAAATCCGGAATTGTTTGAAAATCACCATCATTGGCCATGATCACCACGGGCACCTGTTCACCACCGATATTATCTACCTGATATGTTTTTCTGCGGGAATATTCAAAAATATTGAAATCTGCAGAAGCAGGTGCATCTATTTTCTCATGATTACTTTTGGAAGTAATGTGGCTTACGAGCAATCTGGCAACCGGAATTTCTGCCTCAGGTTCTTCACTCAGTGATACACGGATAGTATCTCCTATACCATCATGCAGCAATGTCCCGATACCTACAGATGATTTAATGCGACCATCTTCACCATCACCAGCTTCAGTAACTCCAAGGTGAAGTGGAAAATGCATATCTCTGGCATCCATTTCGGAGACCAGCAAACGCACTGCATGTACCATTGATAAAGTATTGGATGCCTTCATTGAAATGACCACATTCTGAAAATTCTCCTGCCGGCAAACCTCGAGTAATTCCATACACGATTCAACCATGCCACGGGGCGTATCACCCCAGCGATTCATCATTCTTTCACTTAATGAACCATGGTTAACCCCTATTCTGATGGCAGTGCCGTGTTGTTTACAAACCTGAAGTAATTGTATGAACCGGGTTCTCAGTTTAAGCTGTTCTGCCAGATATTCTTCATCTGAATAATCAGTACCATCATTTTTAACTGCACTCACAAAATTTCCGGGGTTTACACGCACTTTTTCAACATGTGTGGCTGCCACATCGGCGGCATTGGCATTGAAATGAATGTCGGCTACCAATGGTACATCATAACCCTTTTCACGAATTAACTCATGAATATTTCGCAAGTTTTCAGCTTCTTTAACACCCTGTGCAGTAAATCTGACAATCTCACCACCAGCATCCACAATGCGAATACACTGTTCAGCGGAAGCTACTGTATCATTGGTATCTGTATTGGCCATGGACTGTACTCTGACCGGCATTGTTGCACCTAAAGTGACTTTACCAATCTGTACAGCATGTGTTTGTCGTCTTTGATAATTGAATAAATTGAACATAAACTATTTTCTCTTGTACTAAGGTTTGCAGGAGATACTGCAAATATAAACATATTTTTATTATTTGACTCAAAAAAAACCACTAAAAATAATCATTCATTTATGATAAAAAAATCCTATCGGATGTTAATTAATACAACTAATTGTTATACTGCAAATTGGCAAAACATAAAAAAACATCATATTTGCTGAATGAATTATATTAAAAACATTTCAACTCAAAAAAAGTTGATAATAGCACATTTTTTTGTAATTTTGCATGTCAAATAAAATGTATATTTATGCGATTTTATCCTAAATTATTTGAAACATTTAAAAGTTATAACCGGGAAACCTTTTATAAAGACCTCATGGCTGGCGTTATTGTCGGCATTGTTGCATTGCCCCTTGCTATAGCTTTCGGAATAGCTTCTGGTGTAGCACCCGAAAAGGGTTTATTTACAGCAGTGATTGCAGGTTTTCTGATTTCATTTTTTGGTGGCAGCAAAGTTCAGATTGGTGGTCCGACCGGTGCTTTTATCGTCATTGTATATGGCATTGTTCAGGAATTTGGCGTAACCGGGTTGGCAATTGCAACCATTATCGCCGGGATCATACTGGTTGGAATGGGACTACTAAAGCTCGGCATTGTAATAAAATTCATTCCCTTTCCGGTGGTAGTGGGATTTACCAGTGGTATTGCGCTGACAATCTTCGCTTCACAAATCAAAGACCTTACAGGGATGAATATTAATCAGGTTCCGGCAGATTTTATTCATAAGTGGATAAGTTATTCACAACATGCAGGCAGTATAAATATTGGCTCCCTTGTTATTGGCATTCTGACAATCCTGATTATTGTAATCATGCCCAATTTTTCAAAA
>JBILFS010000293.1:0-3552 GCA_044351455.1 Paludibacter sp.
TTCCTGGTGATTTTCAGTATGGGTATTGGATTGGTTGGTGGCTATATGGTTGGAATGTTCACTGATATAATAACGACGGCGGATTATCTGGTCGGGATTCAATATGCCTTTATACCGTATTATGTCACGTATTCCATTGTGAAATCTGTCGTATTTGCATTTCTAATTGCTTCAGTGGCTGCTTATTATGGATATTATGCCTATGGAGGTGCACTGGATGTGGGTAAGGCAAGTACCAATGCTGTTGTGAATGGCAGTATTTTGATTTTGTTTTTTAATCTGTTGATAACCAATATAATGCTTAACTAATGATTACGGTAAGTAATGTCAATAAGAGCTTTGGCGAAAATCATGTGTTGAAAAACGTGTCTGCTGTTTTTGAAGCAGGTAAAACTAATATGATTATCGGTGCCAGTGGTTCGGGAAAGACTGTTTTAATGAAAAGCATTATTGGTCTTCACAGAATTAATTCCGGAAAAATTGAATATGATGGAAGAAATCTTCCTGATATGCGAATGAAGGAAATCAGAACTTTAAGAAAGGAAGTTGGAATGTTGTTTCAGGGTTCAGCACTTTTCGATTCGTTATCTGTGCTCGAAAATGTAATGTATCCGCTCGAAATGTTTTCCGGTAAAAGTAAGGAAGAAATAAAGGAAAGGGCAATGTTCTGTTTAAAGCGGGTTGACTTGCCTGAGCAATCCTATAAACTGGCTCCATCAGAAATCAGTGGTGGTATGCAAAAAAGGGTGGCCATTGCCAGGGCAATTTCACTTCAACCCAAATATTTATTCTGCGATGAACCTAACTCAGGTCTTGACCCGAAAACTTCGCTCATCATTGACCAGTTGATTCATGAAATTACTCAGGAATTTGATATTACAACCATTATCAATTCTCATGATATGAATTCGGTGATGGAGATTGGTGAAAAAATCATCTTTATCAATAAAGGGGAAAAAGCCTGGGAGGGTAGCAAAGAGGATATTTTTCATGAGGATAATGAGGATTTGAACGACTTTGTTTTTGCCTCCGAATTGTATAAAAAAGTAAAAATGGCAAACAGATGAAACCGACATGCTTGAAATAATTATTAAACTCACAAAGTAATAATTATTTTAAGCATCAAAGGTTCCATGTGACAAATAAGAAATCAATTATAAACAGATGAAAATCATATCCTATAATGTAAATGGTATCAGGGCTGCTGTAACCAAAGATTTTGCAGGTTGGCTGAAAGAAGAAAACCCCGATGTTTTGTTGCTTCAGGAAACCAAAGCACAGCCTGATCAGATTGATACGCTATTGTTTGCAGAACTGGGTTATACAACTTTTCTTCATTCTGCCGAAAAAAAAGGGTATAGTGGTGTGGCAATTCTAACGAAAATTGCACCGGATAATGTGGTTGTTGGAATGAATCATCCACGTTATGATTTTGAAGGAAGGGTTATCAGGGCTGATTTTGGTGATTTGTCGGTGATAAGTGTTTATATTCCTTCCGGATCATCCGGTGATGAAAGACAGGCTTTCAAAATGGACTTTTTAGAGGCTTTTCTACCTTTTGTTACTGAATTGAGGAAAACAAGACCTCAATTAATTATTGGAGGAGATTATAATATTTGTCATAAACCAATCGATATCAATCATCCTGAACGACAAATTGGTGTCTCAGGGTTTTTACCTGAAGAAAGAGAGTGGCTTGATCGTTTTGAGGCAACAGGCATGGTTGATTCTTTCAGGATTTTTGATCCATCACCGGAAAAATACAGCTGGTGGAGCTATCGTGGTGGAGCAAGATTCAGAAACGCGGGATGGAGAATTGATTATCACTGGGTAACTGAGAATTTAAAAAACAGACTGCATAATGCAGCAATTCTGGCCGATGTGGTGCACTCAGATCATTGTCCGGTAATGGTTGAATTAACTTAATTTTCAGTCAGAACATTTAAAAAAAATAAATATTGCATAGATAGGTCGGATAAGCGCTTTTTTGTTTGTACTTTTGCGGTTCTTTGCAAAATAAAATACTAAATATAAAGAATGAAACGTTCATGTTAAAATAATTATTAACTAACAAAGTAATGATTATTTTAACATGGTAAGTTCCATCTGACAATAAAAAAAATGAAAAATAAACAGATGAAAACTGTAATTTTTAAAACAGTCATTTTAATAGGATTTGTGGCGGTGCTCAGTTCCTGTCTGTGGGACGAGGAAGAGACTGAATTGTCGTCGAGTCCGTATTTTTATTCCCTTAAGTTTGGTCGTAATGACAGTATTCCCGGTCTGGTTGGCGCTTCTTTTTCATTGCAATACGACACCTTGATGAAGGATTCTATCATTGTGAACCTGGATTCTTTGCCTTATAATACGCGCATTGATAGCGTATTTCCAACTTTTAACTTTGTAAGTACATCTTCTGCATTTCTGACCTTACGCGATTCCGCTGGCACCGGACTGGATACTATGTACTTAACAGGAAAGGATACGGTTGATTTTACAAGGGTTATCTCTGTAACCAATATTCCTCAAAATGCTAAAACTGAACTGGCCAAAACTTATCGCATTAAAGTCAATGTGCATCAGGTGGAGCCGGAATATTATCACTGGCGACAACTTAACGCTTCTGTTTTTCAGCATTCCGGTAGTAATCAATGGGTTGTTCGTTTTAAAGATAAATTCTGGTTTTATGTAAGTTCGGGTCCAAGGGTGTATTTATATAGTTCGGCTGATGGGAAAACCTGGTCAACAGAAACATTATCAGGATTTACTGTGCATCCCACATTGCGCAATATCCGGGTTTTCAATAGTAAAATTTATTATGTACACGAGGATGGAACTTTCTATAGTTCTTCTGATGGTATTAACTGGATGGTTCAACCAACAGGTCTTGTGGGTTATTCGCCTGTAAATCTGCTGTTCGAACTGGATGATATGCTTTGGTCAACTGTAAGAAATGCCGGAGATAATGCGAGATATTTTGCGCAAATGAACTCAGCAGGAAACTGGACAATTTTATCAAAAACTCCGGATAATTTTCCATTGTCGGATTTTGCGGCTTTATCTTTTAAATCCCGAACAAAGAAACCAAGAGCTGTAGTGCTGGGTGGATTTTCTGAAACTGAATTGCTCAGGACTGTCTGGAGTGTAGAGAAAAATGTTTTTAATGAATATAAATGGGTAAATTTCAGTTTGGAAAATACCTCATTAAAAAATCTGTCTGGTGCTGCTATCATTCATTATGATGATAAACTGATGTTATATGGAGGTATGGATGCGGATGATTTAGTTATTGAAACGCCTTTTATGCAATCGAAAGATGAAGGCTTAAGCTGGCAGGCTGTTGATGATGAGAATAATATCGTTGTTGATACTGTTTTGAACATTGAATATGCTACCAGAAGTTATCAATCTGTCATTCATTTGGAAGATACACATCAGGTTTTCTTATTTGGAGGCAGAAACCGTACAAATCCTGCTTTTAGCGATGTTTGGGTTGGGAAATTAAATCGTTTATCATTCCTCCGACAATAAATAATGCAGGAATCTCAGGTA
>JBILFS010000018.1:0-12666 GCA_044351455.1 Paludibacter sp.
GTCGAAAGACAGCTGAGTTACAGTCAGCCCCAGTTGGCCACTTTGGTAACTGCCCTAAAATATGAGTGAAAACTTATACTTTTTCTATCACGTTTGATAACACAAAAGTACTATTTTTTTTTTGAACTACCAAATTATATTTGCCATTTTAATAGCAGTTACAGCAGCTTCTACACCTTTATTTCCATGAATTCCATCTGCTCTGTCCAATGCCTGTTGCATATTATCGGTAGTTAAAACACCAAAAATTACGGGACAGCCATTTTCGACTAAATTCAAAGAACTAATGCCCTGAGTAACACCCTGACAAACATAATCAAAATGAGGAGTATCGCCCTGAACGACACAGCCTAATACGATTATTGCTTTGTTTTTCTCTCCATCTACAGCTTTCATATTTTCATAAACAAGCTGTTTTGCGGCAAAAGTTAGTTCGAAAGCTCCGGGAACATGAATTACACTGATATTCTGTAACTGAACTCCGCTTTCAACAAAACATCTGACTGCACCCTGCATCAGTGTATGCGTAATTTGGGCGTTCCAGTCTGCCACAACAATGGCATATTTTTGATTCGCGAGAATTTCTGCCGCTGGCAAAGAATCCGGATTATAGCCGGATAAATTTTGAAATGCTGTTGCCATTCAGATTATTGTAGTCTGGCTATGTATTTATCAATATCCTGAGATTCAGTACTCATTGGATATTCATCTTTAATTCTTGTGTAATTTTTCAGTGCGTCTTCCTTTTCACCACCTACTTCAAGTAAGATTGCAGCTTTTTTCAGAAAATAAGGAGTCAACACATCATTTTCAGTACCTGCTGCTTCATTGAAATATTTGATCGCTTTATCGTTATCGCCCAATTCTGCATAACAATCACCAATCATTCCTGTAACAGTTACAGAAAAATACTGATCATCGCCATCATATGCATTCAAAAACTTAATTGCCTCTTCATATTGGCCAAGATTTAAATAACAAATACCGGCATATGCTTTAGCTAGATTACCTGAAGGTGTTAAGCTGAAATCAGAACTGATTGCTTCAAAACCAATAGACTCTATACCATCACCTTCAAGGGCTAGTTTGAAAGAATCCTGACTGAAAAAGAGTTGCGATTTATACATCTCATTAGCAGCTTCATTAGATCGTGGCTTAACATAAAAGTTATTGATTGCCAGAATTCCAACAACTACAACGGCAACGGCGCCTAATCCGTAAAGAATTTGTTTTTGATATTTTTCAATAAATGCTTCTGAGGATGTTAACGCATGTTCAACGTTTTCAAATTCATCATGTTTCTCTGTAACCTTTTTTGACATAATTATGTGCTTATAAGTATTTTACTAATGTTTAAAAATAAACGGCAGCAAAATTAGCAATTTTCTTTGAGATTATGAAATTTAACGGATGCTTTTTTTACATTTACCTGATAAATTCATCATGTTTGATTTTTTTTTGATTTTAGAAAAAAAAAATCGCAAAAACATGATTATTCTTTGTTATAATTGCTTATATTTGTACTAGAAAAATGACCGCATTGTTCAGAGATTGGAAAACTCAACATTATAATTACAACGAGTAGTGCTGGTAATCAATGGCGGGCTGCGCCTTCGGGTAAGTCTTCGACTCAGCAGATTACAAAGAATATCATCACCTCAAATCCTGATTACAGGAGTTTTCTCAACAAAACAGTGCGGTTTTTTTTTTCGTTATAACTCAAAAAAAATGGTTCGGAAAATTCCGAACCATTTTTTTTGAGCCTCTTGTCGGATTCGAACCAACGACCCCGAGATTACAAATCACGTGCTCTGGCCAACTGAGCTAAAGAGGCAGGTGGGTAAGCCCTCCGCATCGCACCGCTACAACCAAATACCCTTGCTGCGGTCAGGCCCTGGGGGAGTTCAAAGGGAGCTGGTCGTGTGGCACTTACCCGGCACAAAAGTACTGCTTTTTTGTTAATTTGCAAAATAAATTTCAATTAAAATCCACTTTAAACTGTATCAGGCTCATTTTCAAAATCATAAAAAAGAAAAAAACCGGATAAAATACCCGGTTTCCTGCTAATAAAAACAACCAAATCAATGGAAGTTATTTAATTTTTACGGAACCACATGAGTTAACATGAGTTTCTAATAATCTGAAATCAGATGTGTTTGTTATTCCACATCCAAAACATTTACCTTTACATTATCAATACAGGCGTATTTTGGGGTATTGATTCCCCATTTTCCTACATCAGTTGATTGAAATCCAAAAGTAATCATCTCAGGTTCTCCTAATGTTTTCAGACTTACTTCTGTCCAGTTTTTTACTAAAATCTGTTTATTGTCTCTGAAATCTGCCAGATAGAATTCAACAGTACCGGTTAATGTGGAGCCGGCATATCCTTTTATTATTACTTTAAAAAAATCGTCTTTTGCAAATTTTTTACTGAAATCACTACCCAACATCATATCCTTATAGGTATAAGTTGAATTGGTAATCATCAAACTTACCGGCTTTTGAGTGCCCATTGTGCGGGGTAAATACATCACTGCTGTATCGAATACCAATGCAAACTGATTGGAATTCAAAGCACCTGATCCTGCAATTACGCTATATTGATTTGCCCATCCTGAGGTTGTACTATCATTTTTTGTTGAAACTGCAAAGCCATTCCAGCTACCTCCCCATGCACTTGGTGAAAATGTATTTCCCAGTTCAATGGTTCCGGTCTTTACTTTACTCAGGTATTTGCCTTCAGTAAGTGTTCCGCTTTGATCAGACCCATTCCAATACCCGGATTCACCCAAACTCACACCTTCAAAATCATTGATAACTTCAGTTCCGATTTCTTCACACGAAGCAAAAACCAATACAGTAGCTAAAACTACAAAAAACAAGTTTACTTTTTTCATTTTTCTATCATTTAAAAATTAATAAATAACAAAATGTTTACGACTTTCTGATGAAAGAAAATGAAAAATAAGCAGAATTGAATTTCCGTATTGTTCTGTTTGCTGTAACTCCCGAAAGCAAAAAGCCGTAATTGAACCAGGCAGGTCTTCTGACTTGCTCCCGTCTTGAACGCCTTCCCGTCTTTAGTTGACAATTGACAATTGACAGTTGACAATGATTTATTCTATTGTCTGATGTCTGTTGTCTGTTGTCCGCTGTCAAAAATAACAGTGGCAAAAGTGTTGTTCAAAATGTTTTCTTTAATTGTCAATTGTTCATTATCAACTTTCAACTAAAGAATGAGCTTACAGCAGCGGGTACTGTAACGGATTTACACCGTTTTCCCTTTTATCCGGAGCAAGAAATTGATCCGAATACCTGTTTCGGGTGCAAAGATAATTAAATTTCTTTTAGAATTGCCCGCTTTTTTGTACTTTTGTAAAAAAAATATGGGTAGAATATTAGCAATTGATTATGGGAGCAAAAGAGTGGGACTGGCAGTAACCGACCCGCTGAAAATGTTTGCACAATCATTGGATACAGTTCCTGTGCATGAAATTATGACTTATCTTCGTAATTATTGCACCAAAGAGCCTGTTGAACTTTTTGTTGTTGGAAAAGCACTTCAGATGAATGGAAATGAATCGGCATCCATGACATACATACATGCTTTTGTAAAGAATCTTAACAAACAATTTCCTCAAATTCCTGTTACTTTTGTTGATGAACGTTTTACTTCGGTCCTGGCTCAAAAAACCATGATTGATGCAGGTTTGAAGAAAAAAGACAGACAGGTTAAAGCAACTGTTGATAAAATTGCAGCAACCATCATTTTACAAACTTATTTAGAATCAAACAGATGATACTTCCTATTTACACATTTGGCAATCCGGTTTTAAGAAAAGAAGCTGAAAATATTGATAAAAACTATTCCGGATTAAATGAATTGATTGATAACATGTTCGAAACCATGCATGAAGCTGATGGTGTTGGTTTGGCGGCTCCTCAGGTTGGATTGGGAATTCGCTTGTTTATTGTTGATTTAGATGCCCTAAAAGATGACGACCCTGAATTAGCTTCTTTTAAAGCTGTCATGATAAATCCTGAAATACTGGAAGAAAGTGAAGAGGAAACTGAATATTCTGAGGGATGTTTGAGCATTCCTGGCATCAGTGAAAAAGTTATCAGACCTGAATGGATCAAAATAAAATATTTTGATCAGCAATTTCAGGAACATATTGATGAGTTTGATGGATTTAAAGCACGGGTTATTCAACACGAATATGATCATTTGGAAGGAAGTCTCTTTACTGATCATATTAATCCATTGCGCAGACAAATGCTTAAGACAAAACTGACCAATATCACCAGGGGAAAGGCACAATGTTCTTATAAGACGAGACAATAGGCTGTTAAGTAAAGAGACCTGGTTATAAGGGGGAGGCGAATCATATCATCTGTGCACTAAAATCACCCGGCTAAAGTCGGGGGTAATTAACAGATGAATCTTTCTTTCAAATCTGCCAGGCATTCGTGGGCAGTCATATCAATCTTTGTTGGCACCACAGAAACATAACCCTGCGCTAAAGCCCATTCATCTGTATCCTGTGCTTCCGGCTCATGATTCTCAAAAGCTCCTGTAAGCCAGTAATATGCACGTCCATGAGGATCAATCCGTTTTTCAAATTCGCGTGTCCAGCGCCCATCACACTGACGTACAACCTGCATACCCTTTATTTCTCCTTTGGGTGCATTTACATTCAGACAAACATTGTGTGGAAGTCCGTTTTTCAAAACATTGGTAGCAATTTGTGTGATATAAGTTTCAAATACTGAAAAATCTGCATCCGGATTATAATCTGAAATAGAAAAACCTACTGAAGGAATCAGATTTTCGCATCCTTCGAGCACAGCTCCCATCGTACCTGAATAAATTACATTGATAGCTGCATTTGAACCATGATTTATGCCCGATACCAGTAAATCCGGACGTCGGTCAACCACCGCATTCAATGCCAGTTTAACACAATCGGTTGGCGTTCCATTACAGGCATAGCGGGTTAAACCGGGCTTCTCTTCGAGCAATTTGAACCTTATAGGATGAGTGACTGTCAGCGCATTAGATTGTGCAGAACGGGGGCCATCGGGGGCCATCACAACCACATCACCCAGGGGTAACATCAATCGGGTTAATACTGCTATTCCTTTGGAAAAATCACCATCATCATTGGTTATGAGTATCAGGGGTCTGCCTGAAACGGTTTGTTCATTCGTCATTATATCGTTCTTCTTATTTTTCAATGAATATCTTATAGTCTTAACATCAGGTGAATCGTTAAATTTACTACCTTTGTGCTTCAAAGATAATCAGAAAAAATGAGTTTGCCGGTTTGAAATATGAAAAAATTATTAATCTTTTTGATATTCCTTGCTCCATTATTTATATTAACTGCTCAGGAGGAGATTGAAAATCCTTTTAAGCTGAAGGCTGGATTTATTTACGGTAAGATTTTCAAACATACCAAACATTTACAGGAAATTGTTCAGGGACCAACCCTGGGATTTGAACTGGATTATGAAATGCTGACTTTCAATGAGAAGAAGGATTGGCATCACTACTTTAAACAACCTGTTATCGGCATCGGTGGTGTTTATCTGAATTTAGGCAATGATGCTATTTTGGGAGATTTAATTGCTGTCTATCCCTATTTGAATTTTTCACTCATAAAAATAAAACCTGTAAGTCTGAATCTGAAAGCCGGGGCAGGAGCAAGCTATCTTACCAAAACTTTTCAGGATACCAAATATATTGATTCATCAACGGGACAAATTATACTTGGTAAAAGTAATGCAGCCATTGGGTCGCATCTGAATGTTTATTTTGCCCTTGGAGGAAACCTGGATATACAATTGTTCCGGGGTATCAGTTTGAACGGAGAACTTAATTGGAATCATGCCTCCAATGGCAGTTTTTACACCCCAAACTCGGGATTAAACATGCTGAATGCTATGGTTGGAATTACTTATTCCCCTGACTATCAACAGAAAAATCATAATTCAGAAAGAGAGATTCCTGATCTAAAAAAGAAAACCAGCCTGGAAATTATGCTGTCCGGAGGAGCAAAACAACTGGATTACAGAGATAACATCATGTTTCCCACAGGTTCTTTTGCTTTTGCAATAAATCGAATCATCACCAATCAATTCAGATTAGGAGTCGGTATTGATGCTTTTTATAATGGTGCCTATGCTTCTGTAAACAGTGCTGCAAATCCTGTTGAAAATATATCTAAAGCAAAATTCACATACCTTACTGAAGATAAATTATTAAACAGGTTCAGGGGTGGTATCAGTTTACAACCCGAATTGATATTTGGGAAGATGATATGCGGTTTTCATTTTGGTTTGTATCTTTTCAATCCTGTCCGCAATCTGGAACCTTATGCTGATGCAAGTACCGGAACACTCAACAAAGCACTCATTTACCCTTATGATATAGAAAAAGAAAACGGGTGGTTGTACACCCGTGCTTCTTTTAAATATCTGATTAACAACAACCTGTTTATCAATATCGGCTTAAAGACCCATTTGCATAAAGCTGAGTTTATCGAATGGGGACTTGGTTACCGTCTATAATGTTTTCTTAACTTCCGTTTGTTCAAAACCTTCAACCATATCCCCTACACGAATATCATTGTAGTTTTTGATATTTAAACCACATTCGTAGTTCACACCAACTTCTTTTACATCGTCCTTGAAACGTTTCAGAGATTCTAGTTCACCTGTAAATACCACAATACCATCACGAATGATACGTACTTTGCTATTACGTTTGATTTTACCTTCACGAACAAGACATCCGGCAACGGTACCAACCTTAGTAATTTTGAACACTTCACGAACTTCGACAGTAGACGTGATTTCTTCCTTGATCTCCGGTGAAAGCATACCCTCCATTGCCGATTTAATTTCTTCAATCGCATCATAGATGATAGAATACAAGCGAACATCAATTTCTTCTTTTTCAGCCATCTTACGTGCAGAAGCGGTAGGACGAACCTGGAAACCACAAATGATGGCGTTAGATGCAGCTGCTAACAAAATATCAGAATCTGAAATCGCACCAACAGCTTTGTGAATAACATTAACCTGAATATTTTCAGTTGAAAGTTTCAACAAGGAATCAGCCAATGCTTCTACAGAACCATCCACATCCCCTTTCACGATAACGTTCAATTCCTTGAAATCGCCCAATGCAATTCGACGTCCCAATTCATCCAGCGTAAAGTGTTTCTTGGTTCGCAAACTTTGTTCACGTTGTAACTGCTCACGACGATTTGCAATTTCACGGGCTTCCTGTTCAGTTGCCATTACGTTAAAATTATCACCAGCCTGTGGTGCACCATTCAAACCAAGAATTAATACCGGTTCGGCAGGAGCTGCTGTTTTAATTCGCTGATTTCTTTCATTGAACATGGCCTTAACTTTTCCGAAATAAGTACCGGCAAGCACAACATCACCTACATTCAAACTACCATTCTGAACAAGAATAGTAGACACATATCCCCTACCCTTGTCAAGTTCAGATTCTATCACAGAACCCATTGCACGTTTATTCGGATTGGCTTTCAACTCCAGAATCTCAGCTTCAAGCAATACTTTTTCCAATAATTCAGAAATTCCTAATCCCTGTTTTGCTGAAATATCCTGAGATTGATATTTACCACCCCAATCTTCCACCAGATAGTTCATATTGGCCAGAGCTTCCTTAATTTTTTCAGGATTAGCACCCGGTTTATCAACCTTATTAATGGCGAAAATCATAGGCACACCAGCTGCAGATGCGTGATTGATAGCTTCCACTGTTTGTGGCATCACACTATCATCGGCAGCTACTATGATGATGGCGATATCTGTCACTTTAGCACCACGGGCACGCATCGCAGTAAATGCTTCGTGACCGGGAGTATCTAAGAAAGTGATTCTCTGACCATTATCTAATTTTACATTATAAGCACCAATGTGCTGCGTAATACCACCTGCTTCACCCGCAATCACATTTGTTTTGCGGACATAGTCAAGTAATGAAGTTTTACCATGGTCGACGTGACCCATTACGGTAACAATAGGAGCACGAGGCATTAGATCCTCTTCTGTATCCGGTTCATCCTCCCCGATTGCTTCCACAACCTCAGCACTTACAAATTCAGTACTAAAACCAAATTCATCAGCAACGATATTGATGGTTTCTGCATCCAGGCGTTGATTGATAGAAACCATCAAACCAACACTCATACAAGTACGAATAACCTCATTTACAGTTACATTCATCATCACAGCAAGTTCGCTTGCGGTAACAAATTCAGTTAATTTCAATACACTTTCCTGTTCGCGTTCCTGTTGTTCCATTTCGTCCCTTCTGGCAGAAAATGAATCACGTTTATCACGACGATACTTGGCACCCTTACCTTTCTTATTTCCACCGGCCATACGTGCCAGTGTTTCCTTGATTTGCTTGTCAACCTCTTCTTCATTCACTGCAGGTTTATTTTTTGTAAACCTGGGTTGTTTTGGTTGATTTGGATTGTGTTGATTTGGATTGTGTTGATTCTTACCAGTATTGATGTTTGCTGTCATAGGTGGCTTCTTAGCACCATCAGCAGGATAATTCTCAACATTAACCTTGTTATTATTTGTATTTGTAAATCTTTCTCTTTTCTTATGATGTTCCTTATTGGGTGTACCAGGTGTAATATCCCCGGGTTTTTTTACATCAAAAGCAGGTTTCTTAACATCTGTTGCCTGATTAGCTGCCCTAACTTTATCATCCCTGATTCTTTCTTCCCTGATTTTCCCCTCTCTTTGTTTTCTCTTTTCCTCTTTTGTTAAAGGTTTCGGACGGGTATTCTGGTTAATATCAGCAAGATTAACTGTTCCGAGCACTTTCGGTCCTACTACAGTTTGAGGACGGGAAAGCGTGAATATTTCTTCCTCTGCTTTCTCTGCAACCGGTTCCGGTTTTTCTTCAACAACGATATTTTTAATTTCCGGCTTAACTTCCTCAACCACAGGCTTTACCTCTTCCGGTTTTACGACAGGAGAAACTTCCTTTGGAGTAAACGCTGGTTTTACAGAAACTTCAGGAGTTTCAGCTTTAGGAGCTTCAACAGGTTTTATAATTTCTGCAACTACAGGTTTTTCCGGCTCAACCACCTTTACTGGTTCAACAACTTTTACCGATTCAACTTTTTGAGTTTCCTGAACAGGAACCGGAGTTTCAACATGCCCGATTGTTTCCTTTTCCTCTTTCACTTCAGGTTTTACCTGCTCAACTACAACAGGTTTTGGTTCCGGCATAACCACTGGTTCAGGTTTAACTTCAACCTTTGGCAATTCAGCAGCAGGATTAGCAAATTCTGTTTTCGGTTTCGAATGCTGATTCAGATCAATCTGACCAACTGACTTAATATGAAACTGCTCTTTCGGAACAATTACAGGAATCACTTCCTCTTTCTTTTCCGGCTTAACCGGCTTGCTGTAACCATCAATAGCTACAGTTCCTGCTTTTTCCTTGTGATGTCTTTCCTGACTCAATCTTTCGGACTCCATTTTGAGAGCCATATCCTTATTGAATTCCTTTACCAACAAAAGATGTTGATCATCTGTTAGCTTAAAATTGATATCATTCAGGATTTTATGACCCTTCTTATTCAGGAATTCAACTGCTGTCGACATACCGATATTGAGTTCTTTACAGGCTTTACTTAATCTTATGGGCATATATAATTTTTAGTATCAAAAATTTATCTTATTAAATAACTTATTTCGTCCCGGTCTGAAAAAAGATCAGGCTTCTTCCTCAAATTCTGCACGCAGAATATCAAGCACATTGTCGATAGTTTCCTCTTCAAGATCCGTACGTTTGATTAAATCCTGACGAGGCACATTGAGCACACTTTTCGCGGTATCGTAACCAATACTCTTGAACACATCGATAACCCATTGTTCAATTTCATCATTGAATTCGTCCAGATAGATGTCTTCAGTTTCTTCTTCATCATCCAGTTCGCGATAAACATCCAGGGCAAAACCGGTAAGCATACTTGCCAGTTTGATATTAAGACCACCTTTTCCGATTGCCTGAGAAACTTCTTCAGGTTTCATATAGATTTCAGCTTTCTTTTCAGTTTCGCTAAAGCGGATAGACGCAATTTTTGCAGGACTTAATGCTCTCTGAATAAACAAACTAACATTATTTGTAAAATTGATAACATCAATGTTTTCATTGCGGAGTTCACGTACAATACCATGAATTCTCGAACCTTTCACGCCCACACAAGCACCAACAGGATCAATTCTGTCGTCGTACGATTCCACAGCTACTTTCGCCCTTTCACCGGGAATACGAGCGATGCGTTTAATCGTAATCAAACCTTCATTGATTTCAGGTACTTCAAGTTCGAATAATCTCTCCAAAAATACAGGTGAAATTCTTGAAAGAATGATCTTCGGATTGTTATTTTTGTTTTCAACCATAGCCACAACAGCTCTGACAGTATCACCCTTGCGATAGAAATCGGTAGGAATCTGTTCAGTTTTAGGCAGATACAATTCGTTTCCTTCATCATCAATCAAAAGCATTTCTTTTTTCCAAATCTGATACAATTCGGCACTTACAATCTGACCAATCTTATCGCTGTATTTGGTATAAACATTTTCCTTTTGTAATTCCAGAATTTTCGAGGCGAGTGTTTGACGCAAATTGAGAATAGCACGGCGACCAAAGTCCATAAAATTTACCTGGTCTGTAACTTCTTCCCCAACTTCGTAATCATCATCGATTTTCTTAGCTTCAGTAAGTGTAATCTCGAAGTTTTCATCTTCAAGTTCACCATCTTCCACAACAGTACGGTTTCTGTAAATTTCAAAGTCACCTTTGTCGGGATTGATAATCACGTCGTAATTTTCATCGCTGCCGGAAATCTTCGCCAGTACACTTCTGAATGATTCCTCCATTACTGATATCAGCGTACTTCTGTCTATACTTTTCAGTTCCTTAAATTCTGAAAAGGTATCAATCAGATTAATAGTTTCTTTCTTTGCCATTTTTATTTGAATGAAATGATCAGTTTTGTTGTTTTTATTTCGTTGTAACTAAATTTTTCTTTTTCAGTGATATTAATTTTGCGTTTAGAACCTTCAGGTTTCACCGATTTGGTATATTCCAGCTCAAAAGTATCATCTTCAATATTGATTAAGATACCCTTCAGTTTCACGCCGGTTTTTGTAAGTATCTCAACCTCTTTACCGACATTCTTTTTATATTGATTCAACACTTTGAACGGCTCTGTTAAACCGGCAGAACTGATTTCCAGTTCATAATCTTCAACTTCTCTGTCGAGTACCGATTCTATATGACGATGTAATTGCACACAATCATCCAGGGATACACCTCTAAAGGAATCTATCTCAATTTGAATCCTGTTATCCGGACTCACTTTTAAATCGACCAGATATTGATTATTTTCGTGTAAAAAATCTTCAACTATCTGATTTACAGCATCTTTTAATATCATTGATATACTTTTTTCAACAATGAAGGGGACTGCTCGTCCCCTTCACTATCTTAAATCCGGCGCAAAGATAATAAAAATTTAGCGAAATGCAATAGAAAAAGTCAATAATTTTTTGATAATGAATGTAGTATCTGACTGAACTATTGATATAATGCAAAAATTCTATTGTTTCAAAACAGTTTATCTTTCCGAATATTGTTTCTGATAATAAGCCTGATAATTTCCACTTGTAACATTGTCCATCCAGCTTTGATTATCGAGATACCAGTCAACCGTTTTTTCCAGTCCTTCTTCAAACTGCAGCGAAGGCGTCCAACCCAGTTCATGCTGCAATTTTGTTGAATCGATTGCATATCTCAAATCATGACCAGCGCGATCTTTTACAAATGTAATTAATTGAACAGAAGTACCTTCGGGACGATTAAGTTTCCTATCCATGATTTCACACAATTTCTTAATCAGATCGATGTTGGTCCATTCATTATGACCCCCGATATTATATGTATCGCCATTTCTACCTGTATGATAAATGACATCAATTGCCCTGGCATGATCATTTACCCAAAGCCAGTCGCGCACATTCTCCCCTTTTCCATAAACAGGAAGTGGTTTATTGTTTTTAATATTGTTGATACACAATGGAATCAGTTTTTCAGGAAAATGATTTGCTCCGTAATTATTGGAACAGTTTGAAACCACCACAGGCAGACCATAAGTATGATGATAAGCCCTCACAAAATGATCGGATGATGCTTTTGCTGCAGAATACGGACTACGGGGGTCATAGGCAGTTTCCTCAGTGAAAAATCCAGTTTCCCCCAGCGAACCATAAACTTCATCAGTAGAAATATGATAGAAAAGTTTACCTTCCATCTGACCTTTCCAGGTATTTTTTGCGGCATTCAATAAATTCACCGTACCAAAAACATTGGTTTTAACAAATGCCATCGGATCGGTAATCGAACGGTCGACATGCGATTCTGCTGCCAGATGAATAACACCATCAAACTGATATTCAGCAAATAGTGCCGCTATAAATGCTTCATCTGTAATATCACCCTTAACAAAACTGTAATTGGCCTGAGTATCTATATCTTTGAGATTCTCCAGATTTCCGGCATAAGTCAGGGCATCCAGGTTAATTATCTTA
>JBILFS010000294.1:0-3526 GCA_044351455.1 Paludibacter sp.
ATTGGACTGAAAAAAACATTGCCTTCACGTCATCATCATATGTTACAAATCAACGAGAAGGCAATTCATATCGGAATGGATTTAATCAAACCCTATATTCAGTCTTAACAGCAACCCAATTATTTTTTTCCTTATAATCAGTCAGAATCAATCCGTTTCTGACTGATTCATTTTCAATCAGACCAATATCTTCCTTGTAGAAACCACTCATCAACAGAATACCATGTGGATTAAGACAGTTCTTATAATGTTTGATATCTTCCAGTAAAATATTTCTGTTGATATTAGCGATAATAATGTCATAACTCTCCTCTCCCAACTTTGAAGCATCACCCTGGAAAACCCGGATGTAATCCACATTGTTTTTTTCAGTATTTTCGAGAGAATTTTCAATACACCAGGCATCAATATCGATTGCGGTCACAGGTTTTGCACCCTTCATTGCAGCCAAAATAGCTAAAACAGCAGTTCCACACCCCATATCAAGTATTGCTTTATGAGTTAAGTCCATACCCAGTAACCAACTTATCATCAAGCTTGTAGTTTCATGATGACCAGTTCCGAAAGACATTTTAGGATCTATGATAATATTATATTTTAAGACAGGAACATCTTTATGAAAACTGCTTTTCACCACGCAAATATCATCAATTATTATGGGTTCAAAATAATTTTTTTCCCAAGCTTCATTCCAGTTTTCCTGAACGATAGTTTCAACATTGAAAGTTACATTTTCAGCATATGGAAAGTTTAAAAGCAGACTTGTCAGCAATGCTTCATCAAAGACCTCATCAGGAATCCAGGCAACAAATCCATTCTCAGATTCCTGAAAACTTTCAAAACCAATTTCACCAAGGTAAGAAGCAAGCAAATCAGACACATACTCATCTGAAGGCGAAATACTAAATATAATTTCTTTATAATTCATTTTTATATTATCTTTGGACTACAAAAGTAGTAAAATATCACGCATATTTTCGACAGAAATCAACAATTTAACTTTACATGGTATAATTATTGATAAATCTGAAAAAAAATAAATACTTAGGAGGATAACAAAATGAAAGCAATTCTATTAACAATTTCAGCAATTCTTTTTTCAGGAATTTTGCTGCATGCTCAGAATTTTTCCGATGATGTCTATTTCCGACCAGGTGACAAAGAAAATCAGTCAGTTCAGTCAGTGAAAATCAAGAAGGAAAAAGGGACTTACAAAAATGGTGCCCGTGAGATTGTATATATTGATGGCAATAAAAAGAACAATCTGATTATTGCTAAAGATACAGTATATATTTTAAAAAGTACCGAAGTGATTGATTCTGCTGCCATGAATGACTCAATTGCAGAATCAGGATACTATTTAAATGAATTCAATGGTAGCGATTCAGATTACGAATATGCTCAAAGAATCAGAAAATTTCATAATCCTAAATACACAGTACATATATCTGACCCACAATATAATGATATCTATTTTCTGAATTCAAATGACTGGAATGTATATGTTGATAATTCGTATGCATGGGTAACACCAACCTGGACAAATCCATATTGGAGCGACTTTTATTGGAGACCATATTCATACAATAGCTGGTCATGGAGAAGTAACTGGCATTCACCCTGGTATTCAGGTTACAGGGGTTATTATTCAGGATGGAATTATCCATATTATGGTGGTTGGTATGATCCATGGGATAGTTATTATGGAGGATATTACGGAGGTTACTATGGAGGATATTACGGTGGATATTACGGAGGTTACTATGGTGGATATTATGGAGGATATTATCCACACTATTGGGGAGGTGGATATACGTACACTAATCCAAGAAATAAAAACTACAGCGAATCAACAAGAAGAGAAGATTACTATTCCGGTAATGCAAGATTAACAGGCAGTGCAGTTCGGGTTTCAGGTGGTAGTACAATGAATTCAATTTCAAGATATCCATCAAGTCGTGATGAAAGCAGCTATCAGGATTCCAGAACAAGAAATATCAGATCATCAGGCACAGTAAGAACTTCAGAACCTGTCTCAGGCAGTTATAACCGGGGTACTATCAATGCAAGCGAACTAAACACAAACAGAAGTAGTATTATTTCGAGAGGCACCAGTGCTCAGAATACTGCGACCATCAGATCTTCAGAAAGACCGGCTGGTACAAGTTCCGGATATTCACAATCCGCAAATTCGGGAAGTGAAGCAGTTGTAAGAACCGGTACAGGTAGATCAGTAATCAGAAGCTCCTCACCGGATATGAATCGAAGTTCTTCTTCAGGAAGCTCTTCAGTAAGACCAAATTATTCATCAGAAAGAAACAGTAGTAGCTCTTCCTATAGTTCCGGTTCGAATTCATCATCCTATTCTTCTGGTAGCTCATCTTCCAGCAGCGTAAGAAGTTCCGGAAGTTCATCATCAGGTAGCTCTTATTCAGGAGGAAGTTCATATTCCGGAGGAGGTTCATCAGGTAGTAGCAGAAGTTCCGGTGGATCATCCGGTGGATCCTCAGGTGGAATAAGAAGATAAATACTAATAATTAAAAAATATTATACATATGAAAAGAATTTTATTCGTAGCAGCATTAGCTGTGGTATTACAGTCTGTTTATGCTCAAACAGAATTTGATGTGGTAAAATACCTGGAACCGAATATTTCAGGTTCTGCAAGATATAGTTCAATGGCTGGTGCGTTTGGTGCACTTGGAGGTGACCCTTCGGCGATAAAAGATAATCCTGCCGGATTAGGAATATTCAGAAGTTCAGAAATTTCCGGTTCATTAGGCTTATTGACTAATAGTATCAGTTCAAAATGGTTGGGAGTTACATCAAGTGAAGTCTCGACAAATTTTTCACCAAATAATCTGTCATTTATAATTTCTAACGCAAAGAATCAGGGTAAAAAAACAGGATTACAAAGATCTAACTGGGCATTCAACTATAATAAATTAAATAGTTTTAACAGAGAAGTAAGAATCAATGGTGGATCAACAACTTCATCCTTAAGTCATTATCTTGGATATTTCAGTGGTAGCATCAGTGGTGATGATTTATATTTCAAAGATAACAGTAGTTATGATCCATACAATAACACAAGTGCTTCCTGGCTTTCTGTTTTAGCTGCCAATGCCGACTTTATATTAGGAGGAGAAGATCAGGATGGAAAGTACTGGGGCTCATTCCTGGGTGCAGGTGAAACATTGACACCATCATATAATTTAGTTGAAACTGGTAGTTTTTCTCAATTTTTATTTTCATGGTCCGGAAATTTCAGCAACAGAATCTTTCTGGGTGCATCAATAAATATGTATAGTCAGGATTATTCCGCTGAAGCATATTATACTGAAAAGTATCAGACAGATAAAGTATCATTAGGCAATTATTACAACTCAGAAGCTACCGGAGTTGGTTTGAAATTTGGAACAATTCTGGTTCCTGTTGATTATCTGAGATTAGGTTTATCATTACAAACACCTGTATTATATAGTGTAAATGATTATAATAATGCTGAAATATATTTCAATGGAAG
>JBILFS010000460.1:0-3517 GCA_044351455.1 Paludibacter sp.
GTATTATGGACAGTTCCAATCTCCTGCTGTTAAAAGCACAGGTGCTCCTGTATCTGTTCCATATATTCCTGCGGCAACAGATTTGTATTATTATATTACCGAATATGATACCAATGTATTCGCTAATGTGTCTATTAATGCAAATGGATTAATGACTTACGATGTTATCGGCGGAGCAACAGATTGTTCTTATATCAATATCGTATTCGTTCTGAAATAACAAAACCTGATGCCTTAGTGCTTCAGAAGTATTAGTTGGGTTAAAAACCCACATTTCTCTTTCAGTATTTACTGATAAATCTGTTTATAATGAAGAAAAAATTCAACATAGCTCAGGTTAGCGTCAGGTTTCTGACCCGAATCTTCCTGATTTCGATGCTTTCGGTTATGCCGTTTGCATCCTTGTTTTCACAAACGACTGTTACAAAGCATTTATATTTATCCGATCCTTCACAGGCGCTCGACAGAACTGACCCGGTTGCGTCGGCAGATAATACGACTGCTTCAACAGTCAGGTTGCAGTCAGTTGCGGATGGCGTAACTGTTGGAACCACTACCACAGGCCAGTCCAATGCCGCATCGTCGTTAACCATTTCTCATACAGTAGCGACCGGCTTTAATCGTTTGTTGATGGTCAGTATTACCACCGGTTCCACATCTTCCAATGGAAATAATGCTTCTACTGTCAGTTCAGTGACTTATGGGGGAACTGCGATGTCTCTTGTCGGTACAATCAGCTCAAGCAGTTACGTCAGGGTGTATATTTACTCTTTGGTTGCACCAGCTGTTGGTACTGCCAATGTGGTCATTACGACATCGGCTTCAACTCCGATAGCTGCGGGTGCCACTACATTTTATGGCGTCAATCAAAGCACTCCTTTGGGTTCTTTTTATTCGAATCAAACAACAAACAGTGTAACTTCTGCAACAGTTTCAGGAATTGTTTCTGCAACCAATGAACTGGTTTACGATGCGATTGCCATTGACATGGAGAATACAGCAATAACTAATCTGAATGCGGGCAGTGGTCAGACTCGTAACTGGAGAATTTATGGTACTTCAAGTGGTCGTGTATCAGGAGCAAGTAGTTACAAAACAGGTGCAGCATCACAAACAATGAGTTGGTCGTGGACAGGTGGTCAACAATATGCCATGGGGGCGGTTCCTATCAAACCTGCAGCAGCAGTACCAACTGCCACTTTTACGCAGAGTCCGGTATTGTGTAGTCCTTTGACGATTAAAGCAGGAACCAGTATTACTGCTTCCGTTTACCTAACCGTGTTGTCGGGTTCGATGCCTGCAAATCCATCTATCACCGCCACAATCAGATATGGCGGCACTACCATCAGAGCATTAACTGCACCGACATACAACAGTGGTACAGGGTTACTTTCTTTTACCGGAACAAATGCATCGGATATAACTGTTCCTGCCGGTCAGGCAATTGCCGTTGATATTACTTCAGCACAGTCCGGTGTGAGTTATCAGATTGATTATGACAGTCAGACAAAACCTTCAAAGATAGGATTGCCTGTATCGACCTATATCAATATTGATAATTTGGCAGTTTACAATGCAGCTTATCCTTCGGGAACTGTTTTGACAACCACATTGCCGGGTACAACGGTCTATATCAGGGCTACCGTTTCCGATCCGTTCGGATTCAACGATATTACCGGTATGACCATCAATATTTCCCCAACTGTTGGGACTGTAACAGCTACCTCAGTTGCAACAACCGGATGTAGCAGGATTTATCAATACACCTGGAATACAACAGGTTTAAGTGAAAATACCTATTCTTTGAATGCAACTGCCAAAGAAGGACTTGAAAACACAGTTACTGATACTGAGTTAATTAGTTTTGGAGTGTGTACGCCTATCGGAACACCTGTTTTTGCCCTGGGCGCAACTTCAAACAGATGTCAGGGAGCAGGCAGTGTAACTTATACAGCGACATCAACGAATTCTACAGGAATGAGTTATAGTCTGGATGCTACCAGCCTTGGAGCAGGAAATACCATTAACAGTTCTACCGGACAGGTAACCTATACTGCCGGTTGGTCGGGAACTTCTGTCATTACCGCTTCAGCTTCAGGATGTGCCGGGCCCAAAACAGCTCAGCATACTGTTACGACGCTTGGCACACTCGGTACACCGGTATTTGCAATGGGAGAAACAAGTCCGAGATGTAAAGAAGCGGGTACCATTACTTATACAGCAACTGCAACAAACAGTAGTGGTATAACTTATTCATTAGATGCCACCAGTCTGGCAGCCGGCAATACCATCAATAGTTCAACCGGTCAGGTTACTTATACTGCTGCCTGGAGTGGTTATTCCACCATTACTGCTACCGCAACAGGATGTGGTCCCAATACAACAGCTACGCATATTGCACAGGTCAGATCAATCATTGCAGTCGATGATAATGCATCCGGTTATGAAGGGAATGTTACTATCGTGAATGTAGCGGCCAATGATTTGTGCGATGTAAATTCCAACAGTGTTACGATTGTTGATGTGCCTGTTCATGGAAATGTTCAGGTTGGGACAGGTGGTTCCGTAATTTATGCGCCTAATCCGGGTTTCACAGGCAATGATCAGTTCTCATACAGAATTTGCAACAACGGTACTCCGCAGGAATGCGATACGGCAATCGTTTACATTACTATTGAAGAGACGTCGATTGATGCCTGTGCTGAAGCAAACAAAACACACATTTATTACCTGCCTTTCCCTGAGAATGCTACACAATTAAGAAAATCATTGCTCAGTGCTGCATCGGTTAATAACCTGACGGCAAATGCCAGAAATGTTGTTACTATTAAAATTCCATATCCTGGTATGATTATAACCTACGATCATTGGGAGGATGGTTACGAAGCTGATATCACCCGTCCTGATCAAACCACAACATTAGTTTGGGGTGATGGCATTAAGGAAAACGGAATAGCACCGGGTTATCCAACCGACACCATTCCTCCGGGAGGCTATCTTGTTCTCGATAACCGGTTTGAATGGAATCCAAGGGTATCCACTACACTAGCATATGATGGTAGAGATAAGATGTTCAGTACAGGAGATATTGTGGTTTCCAAAATTACCGGTGATGGTGGTTTGACGGGAAGTACACCAATCTTCAACGTACAGGCTGTTAAAACAGGGGTTGTGGATGTAACCCGTTTTGGCACGTATTTTATTCTTCCCTTTGGAGAAGATGTAACATTAGGCGGTACTTCCGCATTTAAATATTCTTCCGTGTTTGTCAGGGCTTCTCAAAACAATACGACTGTTCAACTTGATTATAATGCTGATGGCACTTATGATGTATCGGCAGTATTAAATGAAGGGGAGGTTTGGTTTTACGATGGAACTGCTTCTTCACCGGGTGTTGCAGGAGACATTAATCAGGCCAATGACATCAAGGCCGGTGCAAAAATCATTGCTGACAAACCGGTTGGCGTTGACATGGTATTCGGAGGTATTGATAATTATGGAACCAGGAATATTCCTG
>JBILFS010000296.1:0-3488 GCA_044351455.1 Paludibacter sp.
CACCGGATTATCGGGTTCGGGCAAGACTTCACTCGCGTTCGACACCCTTTACGCCGAAGGTCAGCGCCGCTATGTCGAAAGTTTATCATCTTATGCACGTCAGTTTCTTGGCCGGATGAGCAAGCCTGAAGTCGATTATATCAAGGGTATACCGCCAGCCATCGCCATCGAACAAAAGGTAAACACCCGCAATCCGAGATCCACAGTGGGTACTTCCACCGAAATTTATGAGTATATCAAATTATTGTATGCCAGAATCGGTCGTACTTTTTCGCCTGTAACCGGTGAGGAAGTGAAAAAGCACGAAGCTGAAGATGTCATCGATAAGGCTTTGGAATATCCCGAAGGGACTAAACTGATGGTGATGGCTGAAGTTATTCCTGCCGCTGACCGTTCCATGACCGATGAAATTAGCAGTTTAGCCATGCAGGGATTCAGTCGACTCATGGTTGATGGGGAGATAATACCAATCCGCGATTTCTCCGGAAATAAAAAATCAAAAGAAATATTTCTGCTGATTGACCGGCTTGTGGTGGATGCCTCCAGGGAAGGGGTAAGTCGCCTGACCGACTCAGTAGAAACAGCTTTTTTCGAAGGTAAAGGGAGTTGTTTGTTGCTGATTTTCACTGAGGAAGGAGAAAAACTTTTCCGTTTTTCCAAAAGTTTTGAATCCGACGGAATGAAGTTCGAAACCCCATCCGTACATACTTTCAGTTTTAATTCTCCGGTAGGTGCCTGTCAGAAATGTGAAGGTTTTGGTCGTGTTATCGGGATTGATGAAGACCTGGTTGTGCCCAACAAAGCCCTTTCGGTGTATGAAGATGCCATTGTTTGCTGGAAAGGGGAAGTGATGGGAGAGTGGAAAAAGGATTTCGTCAGGGTTGCTGATAAGTTTGATTTTCCGATTCATAAGCCTTTTTACGAATTAACTGATAATCAGCGCGAACTCCTCTGGACAGGCAACAAACATTTCCATGGTTTAAATGAATTCTTCAAACATCTGGAGGAGAATCAATATAAAATTCAATACAGGGTGATGCTGGCGCGTTATCGTGGCAAAACGGTTTGTCCGGATTGTAAAGGTAGCCGGCTGAGAAAGGAAGCGTCGTATGTACGGGTTTCGGGAAAACCAATCAACGAATTGGTTTTAATGCCGGTACTTCGGTTAAAGGATTTTTTTGATAATATTCAGATGAACGAACATGATTTGTCGGTATCCAAAAGATTACTCATTGAAATCAACAACAGAATACAATTTTTGTTGGATGTGGGTCTGGGTTATCTGACACTCAACAGGCTTTCTAATTCTTTGTCGGGTGGTGAAAGTCAGCGTATTAACCTGGCTACGTCGCTGGGCAGCAGTTTGGTGGGTTCACTTTATATTCTGGATGAACCCAGCATCGGACTTCATCCCCGTGATACAGAACGACTTATTAAGGTACTTCTGCAATTAAGAGATTTGGGAAATACGGTGATTGTGGTGGAACATGATGAGGAAATCATGCGGGCAGCAGATTACATCATCGATATTGGACCATTGGCAGGAAGAAAGGGCGGTGAGGTGGTTTATCAGGGTGTTGTGCCCGAAATTAATGCTGATAAGCATGTTGATACTTCCAATTCATTTACATTGAAATATCTGGCCGGAGAAGAAAAAATTGATGTACCCCTTCACAGAAGGCGCTGGAACAGTTATATTGAAGTACTTGGTGCCCGTGAAAATAATCTGAAAGGCATTGATGTGAAGTTTCCTCTGCATGTGATGACAGTCGTAACGGGTGTCAGCGGTTCGGGAAAATCATCTTTGGTCAGGAATGTTTTTTATACTGCACTAAAGAAATACTACGGAGGTGTAGCCGACAGAACCGGTCAGTTTGGTGCCCTGAAAGGCTCGATGAATCTGGCCAAAGACATTGAGTTTGTCGATCAGAATCCCATCGGCAGGTCGTCGCGTTCCAATCCGGTGACTTACATCAAGGCATACGACGAAATCAGGAAACTCTTTGCCGATCAGCAATTAGCAAAACAGATGGGCTATACCGCTTCTCATTTTTCATTCAATACTCCCGGAGGAAGGTGTGAGGAATGTCAGGGCGAAGGAACAGTAACTGTTGAGATGCAGTTCATGGCCGATTTGGTGCTGGAATGCGAGCATTGTCATGGCAAGCGTTTCAAACAGGATGTACTCGACGTACAATACAAATCAGCCAGCATCCATGATGTATTGGAAATGACAGTCAATCAGGCCATCGAGTTTTTTACCACCAATACCGGAAGTACCGAAAAGAAAATTGTGAAGCGATTGAAACCCTTGCAGGATGTGGGGATAGGTTATGTAAAACTCGGACAATCGTCGAGTACACTATCAGGAGGAGAAAGTCAGCGTGTTAAATTGGCAACCTTTCTGGCCAACGAAAAACCCGAGCCCACCATTTTTGTGTTCGACGAACCCACTACCGGTTTGCATTTCCACGACATCAAAACCTTGTTGAAAGCCTTTGATGCCCTGCTTGCGAAAGGGCATACCATCATCATCATTGAGCACAATCCCGAAGTAATCAAGTGTGCCGATCACATCATCGATATCGGTCCGGAGGGAGGAGAAAAAGGCGGAACAGTCGTTTTTGAAGGCACACCGGAGGAGATTTTGAAATGTGAAAAGTCGTACACGGGGAAGTATTTGTTGAAGATGTAGAGCTTTTATTGCCCACAGCGTGGTATTAAGTGATGCCTGTATAGAACAGGGTTCATCTGATTTTGCATCGATATGCTTGTTTGTGCACATTGTGATGAAAAAAAAATAACAAAAAATGCTTAATTTGTTGTGCATTTATTACCTTTGCATAAAATTTTTTAGTTATGAAAGCACTTTTTCAAAAGTTTGAAATTCAGTTGCAAAACACAAAAACAGATTTCAAACGTTATTTATACCACAAAGTGGCCTGGGGTAGTCGTATGATTGGAATTATCGGACCCCGTGGTGTAGGAAAGACAACTATGATTTTGCAATATATAAAGGAAAACCTCGATAGCAGGATTGCATTATATGTATCGGCAGACGATATGTATTTTGGAGAAAACCGACTGTACGATTTGGCTGATAATTTTTACAAGAATGCCGGTGAGTATTTGTTTATTGATGAAATTCATAAATATAACAATTGGTCGCAGGAGTTAAAAAACATTTACGATTCATTTCCAGCTTTAAAGGTTATATTTACAGGTTCATCGGTACTTGATATATTGAAAGGCTCTTCAGATTTAAGTCGACGGGCGATTATCTACAATTTGCAGGGTCTTTCATTCCGGGAGTATTTGAAACTTTTCCATCATGTTGATTCTGAAGTATATTCGCTGGAACAAATTGCACATAATGAAGTTAAATTAAGAAATATTTCACATCCTTTGCCCTTGTTTAGTGATTATTTAAAACGGGGGTATTATCCATTTGGTCTGGAAAATGAAATGGAAATCCGTTTAGGTCAAAT
>JBILFS010000019.1:0-12537 GCA_044351455.1 Paludibacter sp.
ACTGAAACATTCATATCGCATACATATCTGAATATTCCTGAATGGGGAGCACAGGATATCGAACATGAAGCAAAATGGCTTGGATTAAGCGGTTCACCAACCAAGGTTAAACAAATTGAGAATGTGGTTTTCACAGCAAAAGAAAGCAAAAAGCTAACAGCTGTTGATGCTGAAATTGAAGAATTAATGAAAGAACTGATTGCTAACCATACGATAGGATAAGGCCATGAATAACATATTTGTATATCTTGAAATTGAAGACGGCATCGTAGGCGATGTTAGTCTGGAACTGCTGACCAAAGGTCGTAAATTAGCCGATCAGCAGAAATGTAAATTAGAAGCTATTGCAGCAGGTTATCAGCTTGAAGGAATTGGCGCACAGGTTATACCTTTTGGTGTTGATACGCTTTATCTTGCCGACGACAAAAGATTGTCGCCCTACACAACGCTTCCTCATACCTCTTTATTGGTTAATCTTTTTAAAGAAGAAAAACCACAGATTGCATTGATGGGTGCTACATCTATTGGTCGCGATTTAGGACCCAGGGTTTCATCTGCATTATTCAGTGGATTAACGGCAGACTGTACAGCCCTTGAAATAGGTACCTATGAAGATAAAAAGGCGGGTAAAGTTTATAATGACTTGTTATATCAAATCAGACCTGCTTTCGGAGGTAATATCGTTGCAACAATTGTGAACCCCGATTGCCGTCCGCAAATGGCTACCGTTCGTGAAGGTGTAATGAAAAAAGAAATCCGCGATGCTAAATATTCCGGAAAAATAAAGAAATTAGATGTTTCAAAATATGTTTCTGACACGGACTTCGTAATTGAAGTTATTGAAAGACATATGGAAAAATCAAAAGTAAATCTGAAAGGATCTCCCATTGTAATTTCCGGAGGTTATGGCATGGGTAGTGCTGACGGTTTTAAATTACTTTATGATTTAGCTGCAGTTCTCGGAGGAGAGGTTGGCGCATCACGTGCAGCTGTTGATGCCGGTTTTTCAGAACATGAAAGACAAATCGGTCAGACAGGAACAACCGTTCGTCCGAAACTTTATATTGCCTGCGGAATATCAGGTCAGATTCAACACATTGCCGGAATGCAGGAGAGCGCTATGATTATTGCCATCAACAATGACCCCGATGCACCAATTAACGCCATTGCAGATTATGTGATAACCGGTTCAGTTGAAGAAGTGATACCAAAAATGATTCAGTACTATAAGAAAAACAGCAAATAATTATGAATTACTTTAATAATAATCCGGCGCTAAAATTTCAGTTATCACATCCGCTGATGCAGAAAATTGTTACGTTAAAAGAGCGTAACTTTGCCGATAAAGATCAATATGATTACGCTTCCCGCGATTTTGAAGATACCATCGATAATTACGAGAAAGTACTTGAGATCATTGGTGAAATTTGTGGAGATGTAATTGCACCTAATGCAGAAGAAGTTGACAAAGCTGGTCCGCAGGTTATAAACAGTCGTATCAAATATGCTCCCGGCACTCAGGTGAACCATGAAGCTTTGGCTCAGGCAGGTTGTTATGGAATGACATTACCACGCAAATACGGAGGTCTTAACTTTGCCATGATTCCTTATATCATGTCAGGTGAAATGGTTTCCCGTGCGGATGCAGGCTTTGCCAACATCTGGGGATTACAGGATTGCGCTGAAACAATCGCAGAATTTGCTGATGAGAACATCAAAGCAGAATTCCTTCCCCGTGTTTGTTTTGGCGAAACATGCTCCATGGACTTAACAGAACCGGATGCTGGTTCTGACCTACAGGCAGTACAGTTGAAAGCCACTTACAACGATCATGATGGAATCTGGTATTTAAATGGCGTTAAGCGTTTCATCACCAATGGCGATGCTCAGATCAAGCTTGTTCTCGCACGTTCAGAAGAAGGTTCAACCGACGGTCGTGGTTTGTCATATTTCGTTGCCGACAACAATTTCGATCATACCATCAAGGTACGACGTATTGAAAATAAATTAGGTATCAAAGGATCACCAACGGCAGAACTTGTATTTACCAATACTCCGGCAAAGCTGGTTGGATCACGTCGCATGGGACTGATTAAATATGTAATGTCGCTGATGAATGGTGCCCGTTTAGGTGTTGGTGCTCAATCAGTTGGTGTATCTCAGGCTGCATATGACGAAGCCATTGCCTATGCCCGCGAGCGTAAGCAGTTTGGCAAAGCCATCATTGAATTCCCTGCTGTATTTGAAATGATTTCTTTGATGAAAGGTAAGTTAGATGCAAGTCGTGCGCTGCTATACGAAACAGCCCGCTTCGTGGATGTATATAAAGCCTACGAAGCAATCGAAGCAGATCGCAAGCTCACTCCTGAAGAAAAAGCTGACTACAAACATTATCAGAAATTAGCCGATGCATTTACGCCGGTTTTAAAAATGTTCTCCAGCGAATATGCCAATCAGAACGCATACGATTCGATTCAGGTACATGGTGGTTCAGGATTCATGAAGGATTATGCATGCGAAAGAATTTACCGCGATGCCAGAATCCTTACCATTTACGAAGGAACTTCTCAGTTACAGACTGTGGCTGCTATCAGACACGTCACAACCGGTAATTACCTGAAACAAATTCAATATTATGATGAACTGCCAATCAATCCTGAATTCAGTACAATCAAAAAGAAACTGAAAACAATGACAAACCTGCTTGAAAATGCGACTCAAAGAGTTGTAGAAACAAAAAACCAGGAGTATCAGGATTTCCAGGCAAGAAGATTGGTTGAAATGGCCGGCCACATCATCATGTGTTATTTACTGGTTATTGATGCAAGTCGCGACGACATGTTCAGAAAATCAGCAGAAGTATATCAGAGATATGCAGAAGTTGAAGTTAGAAAGCATGCCACTTTCATCAAAAACTTTGAAATGGAACAAATTGATAAATATAAATTAGTTTAATTTTCCATCAATACTGAAAACCGGGACTTTAAAACAGTTCCGGTTTTTTTTATTTTCTTTTGATGAGCGACTGATTCAGACCCGGTGTTGCCCAAAATGCACCTTTTACATCAACAAGACCACTACCAGTTTCAAGTTTGCCTTCAAAAGTACCAATCACAGAAGCAGCACTAACATCTTCGTAAACGATCTGAACAACTGCACTTGTCGAGCTATCCCCATAGGAACTTTTGATAGAAATTTTATCAGAAGGAATATTGGTGACATAAGTTCTCTGACTCAAAGGAATATCGTTGATATTACTGCCATAGGAGATACTCAAAAACTCAAAACCAGTTGTAGAACTAAGTTCGCCCTGCACAATTACCTCACCTTTGAATCCCGGAGTAAAATGATTGACATACTCACATTTGAGTATTTTTTTTGACCCGTTATTTACCACAACAGCCATTTGTCCCGGTGTAACAGAATCCAGCAAATCAGGATTTATTATTACTTCCTCGCAGCTTGTCAAAAAAAGGATAGACGCAAAAAATACAACTATAAAGTTCTTAATATTCATAAATACAATAATTTAATGCGTATCCGCAATTTGTCTGATAGTTCTGCAAAAATACAAAATTTAATTACTTTCTGCTAATTAAATAAATAATAAGGGTTTTTTATCAGATTTTTCATGTTTTGTAAATAAATTTTGTATTTTTGTCTTGGTTAATCCGGACTTAGTTTTTTTTGGAACTTTAACTTAACATCGGCATCATGGAATTTAACTCTCATAGTTATCTGATGATTATTTCATCAGTTATTTCAATCATACTTGCATATTTCGCATGGAAAAGCAAAAAGCCAACCATATCGAGATCTCTTTTCCTGCTTCTGAGTGGCGTATCTGTTTGGTCGTTGTTTTACGGACTTGAACTTGCAGCGAACAACATATTGATAATCAGAACAATGCTTGTTTTCCAATATTTAGGCATTGCCACTATTCCTGTGTTTTTCTTAATCTTTGCTGCCAGATATTCCGGAAATGACATTTGGCTAACCAGAACAAAGCTTGTATTGCTTTATCTGATCCCATTAGTTACATTTTCAACATTGGCTACAAACGATTTTCACTTTCTGTTTTATTCAAAATCTGAAATTGCAGAATCGTCGGGATACTACTTTCATCAAATGTCGGGAGGTTTATTCTACTGGATTCACATTACGTATTCTTACAGTTGTATAGCCATAGCGGCTTTGATGCTGATTAAAATGCTACGTTATACAGTAAAGGAAAACAAATCCAGAATATATCTGTTTTTAATCGCTGCACTATTACCAAGTATTATCAGTTTGCTGTATGTTTTTGGATTAAGACCCTATGGCTATCTTGACATTACACCTATTGCATTTTTGCTAATGGGCATCTTACTGTCTGTAGGTGTTTTAAGTTTTAATCTTTTCGACATAACACCCTTTGCACTCAACTCTCTTTACGACAACATTGATGATGCCATATTCGTCATCGACACGAACAATGCAATTATCAACTCAAATCCTTCAGCAAAAAACATCCTTAAAAAGATATTCTCGGGTGGAAATTCTTCTATTGACAAACCATTAAACGATTATCTGATTGACGAAGTAATTGTTGGTAACGAAAACACTTTAGAAATTAATCTGAATGAAAAAACATACGAAAGAACCATTACAGAAATAAAGAACAACAAAAATACTGTTATAGGAAAAATCATTATTTTAAGAGATATAACAAGCTATAAAGAAGTAGAACAGGCACTAAGAGACAGAGAAATTCAACACCGTTTAATCCTTGAAACATCTCAGGAAGGCATTGTGGTTGTGCAGAACTTCAAACTTGTTTACGTCAACCCATTGGTATGTCAAATGACTGATTATACCGAGGCCGAGATAAACGAAGTGAGTTTCATGGATTTGGTTCATCCTCAGGATCACGAATATGTTTTGGATTTGTACAGGAAGAGATTAGCCGGGGAAACAACTGATGCTGCCCGAAAATTCAGATTATTGAAAAAGAACAGGGAGTTTTGCTGGGTTGAATTAAGTGCAGCACGATTATTATGGAAAGGCGAACCTGCCACATTAAATTTCATAAAAGATATTTCAGAGCAGAAAATCTCTGAAGAAATGCAGGATTTCCTGATTTCAATTTCACATAGATTTATTAACACTTCGCTTGATGAAGTTGATAATCTTATTAATACCGCATTGAAAGAAGCCGCTGAATTTGTAAATGCCGACCGATCGTATATTTTCGATTATGATTGGGACAGAAAAGTTCTTATTAACACCTATGAGTGGTGCAGGAAAGGAGTAAAACCCCAAATTAGCAATCAACAGAATGAACCTATGGAACTCATTCCTGAATGGGTTGAGTCGCATAAACAAGGATTTCCTATCAATATTCATGATGTTGAACAATTAAATCACGAAAATACGCTTAAAAAATTATTGGATGAGCAACAAATTAAAAGTCTGATTACTATTCCGATGATGGAAAACGGTCAATGTCTGGGCTTTATTGGCTTTGATTCTGTTTTTTCAAAACGCAATTATTCAAACAGGGAAATAAATTTACTGGATGTTTTTGGTCAGATGCTTTTGAATGTAAAAAACAGGAAAACAGATCAGGCTCTTTTGGAGGAACAATACAGAATGCAAAAGATTATTTCCTCAATTTCTACAGATTTTGTGGGTGTGGACATAATCAACATACATGACAAGACCAATAAATTATTAAGTACAGTAGGCGAAATGTTTAATATTGACAGATGTTTTCTTCTGTTTTATAATCCGGAAAATCCTGTACTTACCAATATTCATGAATGGACAGCAAACGGTATTGAATCCTGGAAAGAACGTATGGAAAACATGCCAATGCATCAGTTTGAATGGTGGAAAAAACATGTTATCACAGAAGACATACTCAATATTCCTGACGTGGATTTACTACCTGAAGAGGCTAAATCTGAACAGGAAATGCTTAAAATGCAACAAGTAAAAACCATGTTGTGTGTTCCTATTATCAGCAATGGTTCAATTATTGGAACATTGAGGACGGACCTGCTCAATTATTCACACAAATGGGAAAACAACCAACTGGAATTATTTCGGGTTATTGCTAATATTTTTGCTGATGCATACACCAAAGTTAATGCAGAGAAAAAGTTACTTGATTCAAAAGAAGCTGCCGAAGCGGCAAATAAGGCTAAGTCTGAGTTTCTATCCAATATGAGTCACGAAATCCGTACACCTTTAAACGGTGTTATAGGTTTCAGCGAATTGCTCAGGAACACACAGTTAAGCAAGATTCAGAAGGAGTATCTGGAGAACTCCATTTCTTCAGCCAATGCATTGCTGGGTGTAATTACCGACATTCTCGACTTCTCGAAGATTGAAGCCGGCAAACTTGAACTTGAGCTAATCAAGGCCAATATTGTAGAACTGACAGAAAGTGCTTCCGACATCATCAAGGTACATGCACAAAACAAGGGACTTGAGTTGCTGCTCAACATCGACCCGGGAGTTCCAAAAATGGCAATGGTAGACCCGATTCGACTGAAACAGGTATTGGTAAACCTTTTAAGCAATGCAGTTAAGTTCACACACAAAGGGGAAGTAGAATTGAAGTTATCGTATACTAAAACGGACGATCAGTTAGGTAAATACTCCTTCTCAGTAAGAGATACCGGAATCGGAATTAAAGAAAAAGATAAATCCAAACTATTCAAAGCATTTTCTCAGGCCGACACATCCACCACAAGAAGGTATGGTGGAACCGGACTTGGATTGATTATTTCAAATTCAATCATCAGAAAAATGGGCAGTGAAATTGCTTTTGTAAGTAAAGAAGGAGAAGGAACAACATTCACTTTTGCGATAGAAACTGCGTGTGAAATGATTGAAGTTCCGGAGATTAACCTGAATCAAAATATAAAAAATATTCTGGTTGTCGACGACAATGAAAACAACCGACAAATCATTGAACATGTTATAAGATACTGGGGAATTAACTACACCGGTGCAGAAAATGGTCTCGAGGCAATTAAATTACTGAAACAAAACAAGAATCAGTACGACCTGATCATCATTGACTACAGAATGCCATATCTGAATGGCATTGACACGGTTAAACAAATCAGGAAAGAACCCGGATTGTCGGCCGACAAACAACCTGTCATCCTCTTGCACAGTTCATCCGACGATGCATATATTTATGAGTCAGCGAAAGATTTAGGCATCAAATTCTCACTAACAAAACCTGTTAAAGCCAGCGAACTGTATTACTATCTGCAAAACATCAATGAGATGCAGGAAATAAAGGTTACGCCTGCGGATGAAAAAATTGAAGGTTATTTTCCAAAGAAGATTGAATCGGAGCATCAGCGAAAAATTCTGATCGCAGAAGATACAAGCATGAATATGTTGTTATTAAGCAGAATGCTGAACAGCATCATTCCTAATTTAAGAATTTATACAGCGACCAATGGTGTGGAAGTACTGGACTTATTAAAAAGTGTAACACCTGACCTGATTTTCATGGATATCCAAATGCCGGTTTTAGATGGCCTGGAGACAACCAAAGCAATCAGAAAGTCTTCGGATATTGTTTTGCGGGATGTTCCGATTGTGGCACTTACAGCGGGTGTTTCTAAAGCCGAAAGAGATGAATGTCATCAAACCGGCATGAACGGCTTCCTATCAAAGCCTATCAATAAAGACAATCTGTATAGCGTTTTAATTGATTTTCTTTTAACCTCAGAAAAGGGGAATAAAGAAGAACAGTCATCAACAGAACCAGAACCTGATCATTTCAACAAAGAAAAGCTTTTAGAAAAAATCGGATTTGATGGCTCAGTTTACGATCAGCTAGTTCAGTTGACACATGCAGAATATCCGGGTTATATGGAGGAATTGAAAACAGCCATAGAAGCAGGCGATGTTGACGCAATTAAATCAACCGCACACAAGCTCAAGGGAAGTGCTTACAACATGGAGTTTAATGTATTGGGTGATTTGGCTAAGGAAGCTGAGAGTGCAGCCGGAAATAAGAAAAAAATGCCACTCCTGCTTGAACTGATTCAGAAGGAATGGCAAAGGGTGAATGGGATGATTTGAGTTAGTCACCTTTCAGACCAAGGCTTCTTCCACCATCAACAATAACATTCTGACCGGTAATAAACGAAGCTTCATCCGAAGCCATAAATGCAACCATGTTTGCAATGTCTTCAGGTTTGCCATATTCATTCAGAAAGTTTGTTCTTTTGATTTGTTCAAGTTTGCTATAACCAATTGCATCTCTTTGAACAATACCGGGAGATACACAGTTAACATTGATGTTATATTTTCCCAACTCCATTGCAAGTGACCTGGTGAAAGTTATGACAGCCCCTTTTGTAGCAGCATATTCTGAGTAACCGGCTTTCCCCTGCGTACCAATGGTTGAACTTATTGTAACTATCTTACCTGAATTTTGCTTGATCATTTGTTGAGAAGCAAATTTAGCACATAGAATTGTACCAGTCAGATTTAAATCAATAACTTCCCGGATTACCTCAGCAGATTGATTTGAAATATTGTTCTGACGTTCTCTGGCACTACCTCCGGCACTGGTTACAAGCACATCAATTTTTCCATCCTGAGATATTACACTCTCAAAGAATGTTTTCAAACTTTCTTCATTAGCAATATCAACAATTCCCGGAAAAGCTTTAAATCCTGCCTGTCTGATTTCATCAACGACAAGATTTACTTTACTTAATGTTCTACCGCAGACATAAACGATAGCCCCTTCGGAAGCAAATCTGTAACAAATAGCTCTTCCAATGGCTCCGGAACCACCAGTTACAATAACTACCTGATTTTCAAACCTCCCGTTTTTCAACAAATTGATGGAATAAGGACGGGTTACCTGAATAACCTCAAATCTTTTCAGTACACTATTTTTAATTTTTGTCCTGACAGATAAAGGAACAATTTTTTTCAGAATTTTTTTTATCATATTATTTCCCTTTGAAGAAACCCTGTATCATCTTACCTGCTTTTTGTTTGGCCTTATCAGCAAGGGTTACGCGATTTATTTCTGCCATATATTTCTTATAAGTTGCCGCATCATCATCTTTAACTGTAAATACTTCTAATAATACGGGGCCTTCATTTTCCGAATCTGTTAAAAATGCAATCCCCTTATCAAGTTCATCCTGATTATGTGCTGAAAGATATTTAACACCAATGGACTCAACCCAACCCTGAGCAGAAGTAATGTGACCCGCTGACGTGTGTTTCGTCAGTACCGATCCCATATCATTATTAAATGGTAGATGCATAACAGCACCACCCTGATTATTTACTAAAAGTATTCTGATTTTCTTCGATAAGTGTCTGTTCCATAATGCGTTCATATCATAGAAGAAAGTTAGGTCGCCAATCACCAGGAACACAGGCTGATCAGCTGCAGCTGCATAACCTACGGCAGTTGACATACACCCGTCGATTCCGTTTACACCACGATTACAGAAGCATTTAATTGATTTCTCTATATCAAACAAATGACCCATTCTGATAGCATTACTATTTGACAAATGCAGCACTGCGTTTTTCGGCAAACCTGCAATTAATTGACCAATAGCATTTAGCTGACTATAACCCACAACCGGTTCATTTATTGTTGATGCAATATCATCCCAGGATTTGAAATAACTGTTTTTGGCTGATGTAGTTTTTCCTGTTAACATTTTCTCAAAGAATGTATATTCATTCATTTCAAACATTTCTGTCAGTTTTTGAAATGCATCGCAAACCTGCACCTCATTACCAACCTGCCAGTTCTGCATTTTGGTTCCACTTCTTTTCAGATAATATTTTATTTCACTATTGAAAACGATATTGCCACCCAGGGTTATAACAAAATCAGGAGCCAAATCTTCCTGTTCTTTGATAGTCATGGCTTTCAGCACAACAAAAGCTCTCGTAACAGCATTAGGATGAGTGCAATTTGAAATTCTGTCGGTAAGAATGACTGTATCATATTCTTCACAGAATTTATCTAAAGCCTTATTAAGTCTGTCGTTAATTCTAACAGATTGTCCCCACAATATCAACACCTTCTTATCCTTTAACTTCTTTTGAAGATCAGCCCAAACAAGAGCATCTTCATCTGCTTTATGAAGTGTAATTTTTCTTACTACGGGAAGTTGTTCTACCTCAAAAGGATCAGTTCTATGTTCAAAGATTGGATAATTCAGCTGTACCGGACCTGCACCTGTATGATGGAGTTCCATCATTGCCTCATTGATAATTCGGTTTGCGTACCACTCATCAGTTTCGGAATTAATTACTGGTAATTGCCCGTGATATTTGATAAATTCGCGAAATAAGTTATCCTGTTTCATCATCTGATCTTCCTTCTGTCCTAACAACTCAGGAATTCTATCTGCAGTGAGCAATAACAATGGAAGTTTCTGATAAAAAGCTTCACAAACAGCTGAGCCGTAATTTGCCACAGAAGTACCAGAAGAACAGCATATTGCAACAGGTTCATCGGATTCCTGTATCAGACCAAGAGCAAAGAAGGCGGCACTTCTTTCATCCACAACAGAATATAACTGGAAAAATTTATCATTCTCGAGGGAATGGGATAAAGGAAAGTGTCTTGATCCCGGTGATACAACAACTTTTCTAATATTATTTGCCTTTAGCAAATATACAATTTGTTGAATTAATTTGTTGTTAGAATACATAAGCCTATTTTTTAATTTTTTTTGTAATAAATTCCTTCATTTTCGAAATTATATAATCCTTTTCACTTACCGACAATCCAACCAGAAAAACTGAAACAGCAACAAAAACGATACTGGAAAACCCGGTGATAAGAAATCTGGCGAATCCCTGCTCCATAAAAAATGAAATTGCCAGAGGTATTGAAATTGCCAGAACGCTCACTGTAAAAACCACTAAAACAACCTTTGTTAAGTACTTTCTTACATTCAAACTCACCATCGACTTCAACATTTTCAGTCGAACGAATAATGCAAATATAGCAATTACAACACCGATAACAAGCGTAATTTCCGGTTTAAATCCCAAATATAGAAAAAGAATGGCAAGCGGCAAATTCAGAACAGTTACACTTCCCACAATAATCTGATATTTTTTAATATCACCAGTTGCAAACATCGTTTGGATAAGGGTTTTCGATAAAGATTCGATGATACTGATAATCAACACCAATCTGACAAAGACAACAGTAAATCCCGGCACTTCTTTAAGCCATATCCCCAACAAGAATTCAGTCTCGATAAGAATTGGCAATGTAATCAAAAGGAGCAAATAAAAAGAATACTTACTCCCTCTGAAAATCAATTTCATCAGATAATCAAAATCTTTAGACGCATAGCTTTTTGTGATCTGAGGAGCAAGAGCAGTAAGAAAATTATTGGTAAAATTATCAACAGTTTGCTTAACCTGATTTGCAATGCCCATTGCTGCATTAACAACAGTACTGAAGAAAAGATTCAGCACGATATTAATTCCCTGCGTTCGGATCATTGTAGAAGATACGCCTATCATGTTCCAACCAGCAAATGACATCATTTCCCGAAACAGGTTTCTATCCCATTTCCAGATAAAACGACATTCTTTAAAATTTCTTCTTGCATAAATTCCATAAATCATTCTTAATAAAACAGCAACAAGAAACATCAGTACGGCGTAAACTTTTAGTTTATCAAAACCTATCCATGATAAAGAGAAAGCAATCAATAGTTTTAGCAATACATCCACAATACTGATTATCGCAAATGCCTGCATTTTTTCGTTGGCAATTATTGCTGCGTTATATGGAACACTGACTACGGTAATCATAAACGTGAATATTGAGAACTGAAGTACCCAGTTTGCAGCTTCCAGTTTTAAGGGATCAATATTCATTTGTGTATTCAAAAACCAAACACCAATTGTTTCCAGCAACAAAAAAACTATTCCGGCTATAAAAAAATGAATGATTACACTTGTATTAAACACATCATGAAGTCCTCCGGAATTATTTTTCCCCATTTCAAAATTCATGAATCGTTGAACAGCAGTTGCCATAGTTGTATTTAATGATGAGAATAACATGACCACACCCCCAACAACATTATACACACCATAATCGCTGATACCCAACTCACTTAATACTATTCTGGATGTATATAACGAAACGCCCATAGTGAGCAACATCCTCATGTATAGCATGAGCGAATTCTTTGCAATTCTCTTACTATTTCCGGAATTTTCCAATATTTTATTATCTGCTAAGTTCTTCTTCGAAATACTGAATTGTTTTCTTCAATCCTTCTTCCAGCTGTACCTTCGGATACCAGTTATCCAGCAATTGCGCTGCTTTAGAGATATCCGGTTGTCTTTGTCTCGGATCATCTGAAGGCAATTCTCTGAACACCAGTTTAGAAGATGAACCCGTAAGGTCGATCACTTTTGTAGCAAGCTCCAGCATTGTAAATTCATGAGGATTTCCAACATTGATTGGCCCTGTAATACTATCGGGAGTAGCCATTAACCTTG
>JBILFS010000297.1:0-3477 GCA_044351455.1 Paludibacter sp.
CCAATCACCTTATTATCAGTCCGAAAAGTTCGGTAAAGTGCTTCATTACATAGGAAAACATACCCGAAGATGCCAGTTGAGAGAACAAAACCAACGTCGCTCAATTGTTTTCAACGATATTAAATCCATCAAACAGGCATATGCGGTATTTACCGAAATCAATCAGTATTCAATTTAAAATCCAAAGCTAAATCCCATTGTTAAGGTGCTTTGTTTTCCCTGAAGAATTTTTGGGGTGTACAAATCAAGCACTTGTTGGGAAGTCATGCGCGTTTCCCCAAAATCTATCGCAGAACTTAAATCATAACCCTGAATATTGGAATTTTCATAATTCAGAATGGCATAGCCGCGACTGAAAATCTCCCAGGTAATTTTGAATGAAGTGGTTTGATTCGACCAGATAATTTCACCAGGGGAAGGATAACTGATAATATCTTCTATATCTAATCCCTGACTTTTATCTCTTCTGACATAATTATATTCCTTGCCATGTTTTGCATCAATATAGGAAACACTTATGTCGAACCCACGGAACAGTTTCAGCTTTGCAGCCAAATACATTTCAGTTGCATTATCCCCTAAGTAATGCCCCAGGTTATAGCCATTTGAAGCATAGGTCAGGTTTGGAATAGAATGTTTGTAATTGATGATATTGGTTTTGGTATATTCACCGAACAAAGAAATATTGGGAACCGGGAAATTTGTAATGCTGATACCACCCTTCAACGACATCGGATTTTTATCAGGAGATGATGGCAGAAAACGGGTAATCTGAAGTTCATCGAGGAAAACTGATCCATACAAATGTACATGTCTGATATTTCGTGAACTAATATTAAAAAATAACTGAGAATTCTGATTTTCTGTTGATGTGCCCTTGGTTAACATGTGGTCGATCGACTTATAAAAAGCAATGGGTAACAGGTAACCAGCCTGAATATTCTTTTCAGCATAAACAATTGAATTTCCTACAGAGATTTTGAATTTCTTAAATGGAGTAAAGGTGAACATATTGGCAGCCATGAATTTATTGGCCGGACGATAAAAGAGTCTTTCGCCGTTTTCAATGTAATAACTGGTGCTATCGAGTAAATTGGAAACAAGCCATCCGTGGAAATAATTCAGTTCGAACCAGTTAGCAGGACTGAATCGGAAATAGATCATTGGAATAGATGGCGCCCTGCCTGATAAGATATTGGCACCGTTCTGGTTATCGCCCCAGACAATATTATCTTTCTTTAATCCAACAGAAAAATATTGATTGGCATATGTAATACCACCTCTTGAATCACTAAAGTCTTTTCCGAATGTATATTCATAACCCGGATAATTATTCAGATAGCCTTTACCGGAAAATGCATTCGGTGTCCAGTGTGAGATATCCCTAAGACTGCCATAAATCGCCAGGTTTTTTCCAATTACGCCCTGAAATTCAGCCCCATACCATTTTTTGTCAACAATTGAATCATTTGAAGATAAAGAAAGATGCATTCCCAATATTGGCGTAATACTGGCTTTGAACATACTATCCTTGTAAAATATCCCCGGCGCCAGGAATGCTGCCCTTGTTTTATCAGTTTTGATGATATTCATGCTGGTTTTGGGAAGACTGTCGTTTTCAAGCGCAAACTGGTTTAAGAAGAAATTTACTTCTCTCAACTGACGACTATTCAGTTTTACTTTTCCTCCGGATTCATGTAATCTTTTTGCTTTCAATAAATTATCAGAAATCATTTTTCCGGAATAGGGTTTAACCGCCGAATTGAGTTCAAAGAAACCATCATTGGCCAATTCATCCATAAATTCATAAATGCGGTAATAGGAAATATGTTGTGGAATATCCTGACCGGTAACAGGCAGCAGAAAACATCCGAGTATCAAAAGGATAATTATTTTTTTCATCTGTATCAAATTTAAAACCCTTTATTGAAGCTATGCACTTCTTGCTTTTTTAATTAAAATATTATGCAGAATTTTAAAGAAATATCTGAAATCGGTGATAAAAGTACCATGTTTCTCGCAGGCTACCAGATATCTCATTTCTGAAGCCTGAATTTCATCCAGTGTTTCCGGCATGTCGGCATAAAACGGAGGTAATAATCCCGGCATAAATTTCTTGCGTTTATATTGTAATTCGGGTGAATATAAGCTAAAATAATGCAAACTAAGAGGTCTGACACCCACAAGTTTCATCTCACCCTTTAAAAGATTCATAAACATGGGCGTTTCGTCAATCCAGAATTTGCGCATGAATTTTCCAAGGGTATTTACACGGATATCGCGGTTAAATTTACCACCTTTTTGCAAACTACTATGCTTGAAAATATAGGCCTGAATGTATTCAGCATATGGATACATCGTTCTGAATTTATAAACCTCGAAAACTTTTCCGTTTTTACCCATTCTTCTGAGTTTTAAAAGCGGACCGTATTGTTTTGCTACCAGTATTTCATCCAGTTTCCTGTTTTTATGTGCAATAACATATGTAATTCCATCAATTTTTTTTGTGTTGGTGATGTCAAATCCACAATAAACCAATCTACCTAATACTTCAGTTTTTGACAGTGCACGATTACGGGCTTTGGTTAAGTCGAAATAGAACTTGCTGGTCATGCGTAGTTTGGGCATAACCCTGTGTATCAGATAATCGAAGAAGTAAATGATGAGATTTAATCCCGGTGGAAACTGATCAATTATTTTCTTTTTTCTGGTTGAACTTTGTTCGAAACAAACGACAAAAATGCCATGCATTGGAAGTTTATGATTCACAACAGAAAAAAGACTGTTAATACTTCTAATGTCGTTTAAATGATTCAGAATAGAGATTGAAGTGAATTTCTTTCCGGGTTTGGATTTGATTTCAAAGAAATTTGCTGAAAAGGAGACCAGATTATTCTTTTCATCGAAACTAACAAATGATGATATGTATTTTAATACTTTATCACTTGCGTATTCAATGATTGAATCCTTCAGTATTTCAACAGGAGATAATTGTTTTACTTCTTTTTTATCATCACCCGGTTTTCTGAATTCATTTTGTTCATTTTGTTTGTACTCAACCGCATTTTTCATTCCGGCATCAATCAGATAGTAGAATGTACCTAATAAAATATTGGTCATAGATAAAATAACGAGTATCTTGATTGAATAACTTGTATTAATCGGGCTAAGAAAAAACAAACTGAGAAAAATAAAAACTGAAAAGGATGTCCAAACCAGTTTGTAAATTTCATTTACATATTTGGTTGAAACAACTTTGGTATATCTTTTATAAAAATATGAAAATAATAACCAGGAAATATTATAAAGCAAAAAGATATCATAATATAAACTAAAGGCTCTGCCTGTATTTTCCTTATCAGAAATTAATATGATGGCAATGGCCGACAGATTCATAATAATATCCGAAAAGATAGCAGGGAAGGACGGTTTATATATCAGTCTGTTGCCTGTTAGATTCATAAAGATAATGGGGCT
>JBILFS010000299.1:0-3470 GCA_044351455.1 Paludibacter sp.
TTCAGATCTGCGAAGATGTATACCAAGAAAGCATTAAAAGAAAGCAATATCAAGACTGTTGATGAGTTTTCGTTTTTAATTACATTGATGACTCACAATGAAATGACAAAACAGGAACTGATTAATCTTCAGATCATGGAAAAAACTTCAGGAATAGAAATTATAAACAGATTAATCCGCCAGGAATTTATTGAGCAGTTTGATGATGAAAAAGACAAACGAAGTAAATTGCTGCGGATAACTGAAACAGGCCGCCGGGAATTAATGATGATTTTACCAAGGATGAATATGGTATCAAAGATTGTGGTAGGAACGCTAACCAAAGAAGAGCAGAATATCCTGACATATCTTTTAAGAAAACTCGATCATTTTCACAATGATATTTACATCCATGATAAAGAAAAGGAATTGGAAATGATTGTGCTGAAAACAAAAAATCCCCGGAATTGATAACCGGGGATTTTTATTGTAAATTTGTTGATATTCAATTAATCCATAGGGATGAAGTTGTTGTAATCTTCAACAGTAGCATCATTCAGACAAGCTTCAATGATTTGTCTTCCAAGTGGATTTAAATCAGGAGTCAGATATTTTTTAATTTCTTCTTTAAAGAAATCGATTAAAATTTTTGCACCTGCATCATAACCTTCAGTTCCTACTTCTGTTTGTTTGTAAACCTGTAAAAACCTTGATGGAATTTTAGCACCTTCGATGGTCAGGAAGTTCAGTTCATAACCCAATAACGAACAACGGGCATCCTGATATTGTTCTTTTCTCAGGCGGGCATTACCACGACGGGTAAGATATTCTCTCATCAATAACTGTGGCTTGAAACCAACTTTCCAAACACCAATATGTTGATTTGGAGTAATGGTATATCTTGTCAGCGGATTTGCAATGATTTGCTCCAATAACATGTTGGCATGATCAACCATTTTACCTGTAGCAAAAGGCCAGTAAGAACCAACACCTTCAGAACCCATTCCTGAGCCACCTACAATACTTGGATTGGCATATCCGCGAGGTGATACCAGTCTCCATAACCATGCAAGTGCTGGTGGTAATAAGTGGAAAATACCCACGATTCCATAACCCGGATTTTCAGCAGAACTTGGAGGAGTTCTTACTCCGAAACTTCTGATATCCACTGAAACCGGAGTTCCGATTGCGTTTGGAATAATATCACGTGGTAAAATTACACGTGGATTCGGACAAGGTTTTCCCGGAGCATCTTCGATATGTTCCCAAATCAAAACAGTACCATTTGGATTTGAACGAAGGTTCAGGAACAACAATGGTTTCGGAGGTTTGATAGTAATTTTTTCCAGGAACGGATCATCACCATATTCTTTCACACCATCCACACGGATAAACCAGGCGTTTTCTGCATCAAGTACAACCAGTTTTCCATTATTTTTCTGGATGGAAGGATGACAAATGGCCATGTCGTCTGTAACAGGTCTGAATGAAGATAAGATAGGTAAGTTGATTAGTCTTTCTTCCCCGGTAATTGTATTTACACCAATTCTGATTGAACCATTGGGCTCTCTCAATAAATGCTGAAGCATTTCACTTTTACCACCTCCACTGGCACCTTCGTGCATAAAAGTAGTAGTGTTGTCGTATGGACTAACTGCCTGAACTGTTGAGCAATGCGCTGTAATCCATCCTTCTTTTTCTCCTTTTGTTAATAAAGCACCATAAAGTCCCTTTTTAGCACTCGGACCCGGATATAAGTTGTATGAATAAATTTCATGTCTGTTATCTTCCCTGTTGTGAACAACAATCTGACGTCCTTCAAAATGTGAATGTCTGAAAGTAGGAGCCACATAAATGATTGAATCCAGTTCCATGTTCTCAGGAAGTGAATCAACCGGCATCATTACCTGTAACATGGCCAGACCCATAGCAAAGAATCCTGCATTGGCGGGTGCAACTGCCATCCCTGTAACTCCAATACCTTCACGACCAGCAAAATAGAAAAATACAGCAAGATCCTGATTTTTTAACCAGTCAAATGTTTCTTTCTGTAAAATGTCAAAATGATAACCAAATCTTTCACTGAATGAGTCTTTGTCTGTTGGTTCCTCATCTGCGATTGCCATCGTGTCGGGGTCGCGACGACGCATGTACGGGTCGACATAATTGGCAGATATACCATTTGTTACTTTGTGTACAATAGCTTCAGTGTACATTCCAATACCGGGAATGTCGTATTTCACTTCGAAAGAGCTATTGTCGGGACCGCCTACTGCAGCCACAGCCAATTCCTCAACTGAATTGTAAACTTTACAACTCCGGCAGTTCAAAAGAATATCAACTGTTGCAGCTGGTAATTGAATACCTTTTTTTGCTAATACCTCAATTAAATTTTGCATGATCTGAATTATTTTTATTAAATAAAATTTTTATGGTTTTTAAATTGTTTTACCTTCAGGTGTTTTGAAACGATGTTACACAAATCAATTCTGCAGTAAATTTACTATTGTTCGAAAATCTGAAATTTCTTCTGGAATTGAAATATACATTATCACCTTCTTCGAGATTGTATGTAACATTGTCGAGATCAAACTGTAATTCTCCCTTTGAAACATGTGCATAAATCTGACCTGAATATTTTCCGAATAAACCTATACTGTTAGAGTTTTCAGGAAATCTGATCAGAAATGTATCCATAATTTTGTTTAATTCCTGATTCGATAAAGCATACATATCTGCACCAAAATCATTTGTGCTTATAAATCTTACTTCTCTTTTCCTGACTAAAGGATTATTATCTGTTTCATTTTCACCTATCAGTTCGCCAACAGTAGTGTTTAATTGTAATGCAATTTGTTTCAGAGTAACAATAGTTGGATATGCTTTTGCCTTTTCAATCTGTGATAAGGCACTCGGACTCACCCCGACTCTTCTCGCTAATTCATTCAGCATGAGCCCGGCAGCTTCCCTTTTTCGCTTAATTCTTTCTCCAATCCTCTGCATTCATTTTTTTTTGCAAAGATAGTAAAAAGAATTTAATTAATTAAGTGCTACTTAATTTATTTTATTCAAAATTGCTGTTTTTTTACAAAAATATGTTTTACAGCAGTAAAATAACGACATATTTTGTATCTTTGCAAGAAATTTAATAATTATTATAACAATTCAATGGAAAAGAAAATTGCAAATCCGGCTGTTGTTGGTCTGGCTGGTTTCGGAATGACCACATTTTTATTACAATTACACAATCTGGGGCTTCTGAGTTGGGGTCCTGTACTCGGAATGGGTATTATTTTCGGTGGTCTTGCTCAATTTATTGCAGGCTTTCAGGAACAAAAAATGGGCAATAATTTTGGTTATTCTGCTTTTGTTTCTTATGGTGCATTCTGGATTGGATTAAGTATTATTAAATTATTAAATCATTACGAAATTTATCCTTCCACAGGAACTGACGTAGGATATTATCTTGTAGGATGGACATTATATACTGC
>JBILFS010000190.1:0-4852 GCA_044351455.1 Paludibacter sp.
AACAAGCATTAAAAGAACTGGATGTAGTTGCTGTAAAACCCCTTATCAAAGCTGAGGCTGATAAAATCACCTATGATATCGAACTGGATCCTGAATCAAAATCATCCAACGTGTTGGATATGTTGCGCAAGGTTCCTATGGTAACTGTTGATGGTCAGGATAATATTCAATTACAGGGTTCAACAAACTTTAAATTTTTCCTGAACGGAAAGCCTACCAATATGTTCAGTAATAACCCGGGCATGATTTTGAAAAGCTTTCCGGCCAATATGGTTAAAAACATTGAAGTGATTACACAACCGGGTGCAAAATACGATGCTGAAGGAATTGGTGGCATCATTAATATTGTTACAATTCAAAAGAGCGGTGCTGAAGGTTATTCTGCAACCATCAATGCACAGGCATCATCGAGAGGTTCCCTGAGCAGCGGATTAAATCTGATGTTACAAAAGGGTAAATTCAGTTTTTCAGGAAATTACAGTTACAATTTCAACAAACAGTTTCCGGTAATTACAACAACTGAGCGAGAAAACTTTATCCCCGGCGCCCTCTACAGAAAAGGCGAACAGGTTGCTACAGTGAACACAACAACACCCATGCAATTCGGCAGTGGTCAGTTAACTTATGAATTTGACAGTGTAAATCTCGTAACAGTTTCCTATAACAGAAAATTCGGCAGACCTGAGACAACGACTGAGGCTGAAACAAAAAACTTCAATGCTTCTGATGTTAATATATTCAGCTATAATCAAAATAGCATTCAAAAACAAAGCTGGGGATCAACTGATTTAGGCATTGACTATCAACATACCTTTAAGAACAAGGCTGAAATACTTACTTTATCTTATAAATTAAGCAATACACCAAACAGTAGTGATTTTGAAGCCACCAATGTACTCAATCCTACGTATATTGCATTTCCACAAAGAGGTTTGGCCCAATGGAGTAAAAGTATTAATGAAGCATCTACCAATGAACATACTTTTCAGGCAGATTACACAAAACCAATCAAAGAAAATCAAACCTTTGAAACAGGCTTGAAATTTATCAAACGTCTGAACAGCAGTGATATTGATGAGTCATTCAGCTATTTTAATTTTAACAATGCTTATCCTTTTTCTCCTTTCATCGACTTTGATACAATTTCAAATTTCGATAATAATCAGGACATTCTGGGTGCATATGCAAGTTACAATGGCAATTTTGATAAATGGAGTTTCAAGGGCGGCTTGAGATATGAACACACCTGGTTAGCTGCACGTTTCAATGAAGCAATCAAAAATTTTGATGATGATTATGGTGTTATAACACCTTCGGCTATCATAACTTATCGCATAAAACCGATGGAAAGTTTTAAACTTGGTTATAACAAGAGAATTATCCGTCCGGGTATTGGTTTTTTAAACCCATATGTCGACAGAAAAGATCCTAATTACATCAGTTATGGAAATCCGGATCTGGAACCTGAAAACAGTCATACTGTTAATCTGGGCTTTAGTAGTTTTTCCGCAAAATACAATTTGAGTGCTGATTTATCTTATAACTTTATCAACAATGCTATAGAACAGTATTCATTCATTCCTGTACTCAGCAATATCCAGGAAATTACTTACAAAAATACGGGACAAAAAAATCAGGTTGGATTGAATGTTTTTGGCAGTTACAGGGGCTTAAAATGGCTGAATGTTTACATCAATAGCAATGTAAATTATGTAACATTAAAGAGTACATCACTGGGATTATCTAATGAAGGTTTTACCGGCCGTCTATTTGTTGGAGGAACTGTGATGTTACCAAAAGATATGCGTATCAGTACCGGTGCGGGGGGTTCATTGCCACAAATTAATCTGCAGGGAAGTCAGTCTTCTTTCTATTTCAGCTATATGGCTATCACAAAAGAATTCTTCAAAAAGCGTTTGAGTTTATCATTGAGTGGCGTTTATTTGCCAAAATCGCATATCATCCTAACCACAACGGGACAGAATGGTGCCAATAACACACCAACATTCAAACAGACTACTGATGTTTTCCTGACAAGTAATTCAGAATTCAGATTTAACATTTCCTACAGATTGGGAAGTATGAACACACAGGTAAAGAAAACAAGTTCAACCATAGAAAACGACGACCAGAAAGAAAAGAGTAACAGCAGTATTGGCGAAAGTCCGATGTAATTTATCTTTGCAGGGTCAAAGCCATTAAACCAATGATGATTTCATTGGCTCTCGTTTCAAGAACAATTTTCTGAAGATTTTTCGATTTATCAAGAGGCATATCCAGTAGCACACCAGCTCCACCGGTTAAAGAATTTTTAAAATCCATAATCAGAGAACCTGTGCCATCTTTAATCAATGAACCTCCACCTGTTAGTTCATCCGTATCAGCAGTTCTTCGGATTAAATAATTTTTTGATGCATTTACTTTTACAGAAGCAGCTTTCAGAACGCCGCTTATTTTTAAGGTGTCAGCACCTTTCAATATAGAATCATCAAAAATAGCATGAGCACTATCAGCAAATGTAGTGGGCAGAGGAAATGGAAATAACGCAAAAAAACACTACACTAATCTTATGCATTTTGACTGTAAGACTTACCATTTTGACACAAAAAAAAGAGATTGAAACAATCTCTAATGAGCGGTAAACGGGGTTCGAACCCGCGACCTTCGGCTTGGGAAGCCAACGCTCTGCCAACTGAGCTATTACCGCAAAACGGGCAATTTATATTGAAAACATTTCTCCCCTTTCAGGAATTTCGATATTTTTAAAACCCTTGAGCTCCAGTTGATTTTTATAAAATGTCTGAGAATCTATTTCACCATGCACAAGAAAAATCCTTTGCAATTTTTCAGGATTCTGACACTGCAAAAATCTAATCATTTCACTATAATCAGCATGACCGGAAAAAGCTTCAATCCTCTCTACAGCAGCTCTGACAGGTCTGATTTCACCCAAAATTGATATTTCTCTTAAGCCCGGCTGCTGAATTCTTGCTCCTAATGAAGAAGGTGAACAATATCCAATGATAAGAATTGTGTTGGCTGAATTGGCAATATTATTTGCGATATGATGTTTAACCCTACCAGCTTCAGCCATTCCTGAGGATGAAATGATAATGCATGGATTGTTATAATCATTCAGCGCTTTCGATTCATCGGTTTTTTTTATATACCTCAGTGAATTAAAACCAAACGCATCATCATCATATTTCAGGACATTCTTCACATCGTCATTCATACAATCCGTGTGCATTTTAAATATGTGGGTGGCATTGACCGACAAGGGACTGTCAACAAAAACTTCAATTCTTGGCAAAAGACCTTCATTGTAAAAATTATTCAGCATAAAAACCACTTCCTGGGTACGCCCTACAGAGAAAGCCGGAATAATAAGTTTACCTTTCTTTTCAATACAGGTTTCTTTAACAATTCGAAGCAATTCATCTTTTGATTCCTGATCTGATGCATGCAATCTGTTGCCATAGGTTGATTCTGTAATTAAATATTCGCAGGGGGGAAATGGTTCCGGCGATTTCAGGAGTTTGTTGGTTGGACGGCCAATATCACCAGTGTATGCAAGTTTCTTCTTCACACCATTCTCCAGTATCTCAAGATTAACCACGGCACTACCAAGCATATGTCCGCTGTTGGTAAATTTCACATTGATATCTTCATTGATATAAAATCTTCTGTTGTAAGATACACTGATAAATAATTCCAGACTCCTTTCAGCATCTTCAACAGTATAGATTGGCTCTACAGGCTTTTCGCCCCGCTTATGAAGTTTTTTGTTGTACCATTTTACATCAAGTTCCTGAATATGTCCGCTGTCGGGTAACATCAACGCACATAAATCTCTGGTGGCACTTGTACAGATTACTGAACCTCTGAAACCAAGTTTATACATATAGGGAATAAGTCCCGAATGATCAATATGTGCATGCGATAAAATCAGATAATGAATATTTTTCGGATCGAAACCAAGATTTCTGTTCAATGAATCGGTTTCCATACCCTTACCCTGAAACATACCGCAATCCAACAGTATATTTTTTCCTTTCTCAGTAGTAATTAAATGCTTACTTCCTGTAACTTCCCGGGCAGAGCCCAAAAAACGAATGTTCATATCACTTATTTTAAGGTTTTATTCCGAACGTTGTCTGACAACTTCATAAAGCAACACACCAGCAGCAACCGATACATTCAACGATTCAATGCTGCCCATCATGGGAATCCTGACCATATCATTACACATTCTCAGAAACTCAGGCGTAACACCCTCATCTTCAGAACCCATAATAAAACATACCGGTTCAGTCATATCGGTTTTGGTATATAGCTTATCAGTTTTTTCTGTGGCTGCAATAAGTTTAATACCAGACGATTGAATAAATTTCAAAGCATTGCCCAGGTTATGTTCCCGGCAAACAGGAATCTTCATCAATGCTCCGGCAGATGTTTTTACAGCATCACCATTGAGTGCTGCACCACCTTTCATCGGAACTACAATAGCATCGACACCGGCACATTCACAGGTTCTGGCAATGGCACCGAAATTTCTGACATCAGTAACTCCATCCAAAACAACGATAAACGGCATTCTGCCTTCTTCATAAATTCCCGGAATGATATCTTCAATGTGCTGATATGCCACAGGTGAGATAAATGCAATAACCCCCTGATGGTTTTTCATCGTGATTTTGTTCAGTTTTTCAATGGGTACTTTCTGAACAGGTATTTCTCTGTCCTGAAGTGCGCCAAACAGTTCACGTGATAATTCATTGGTCATATCCCTTCTCAACAGAATTTTGTCGATTTCTTTTCCTGCCTGGATGGCTTCAATAACTGATCTGAC